>JBDNIP010000630.1:0-10124 GCA_041688245.1 Algoriphagus sp. | reverse complement strand
GTATAATCGTCCTTATTGAGGGCGTTTAAAATCCAAAAAGTGGTAGCCGCTGCAATGCAAAGGACTACCACTTTAATATTAGAGAGTTTTTGAGGAGAAATCCTATTTAAGGATTTTTTACTTTCCGGCAAAATCTAATTTATTTCGTTTGAGCTGGCTTCTTCGAGAAGTCAAGAGAGATCGCTGATTTTTCAACTTTTACTTTCATTCCTCGATCTAATTCAAGGACTAAGGTATCTGAATCTACTTGAAAAACCTTTCCATGCATGCCTCCAATAGTCACTACTTCATCTCCTTTTTTTACATCCTCGATGAATTTTTTGGAATCCTTTTGCTTTTTTTGTTGTGGCCGGATCATAAAGAAATACAGGATCAAAATAATAGAACCAAATAAAAATACTTGACCTAATATTCCGCCGCCACCCATTGCAGCTTGAGCTAATATAATTGAAGTCATAATCATTTTTTCACCGGTCCAATTGCTGTAGGTCCCGCAGTTTTAGAATTGACTGTTCCCTTCAGGCGAAGTCTGGTTACAGTAGGATTTGTATTTGCCTGAATAGTTACAGTAGGAGCTTGTGCCCCAGCTTTTGATGTAGAATTAAATATTACTTTTACAAATCCTGTCTCACCTGGTTTCACCGGAGATTTAGTCCAGTCCGGACTTGTACATCCACATGAAGCAGTAATGTTAGAAATAACAAGCGGTGCCTGGCCATTGTTTGTAAAATTGAACAAGTGTTCTACCACTTCACCTTCTGCTATAGTCCCAAAATCATGTTCCATTTCTGGAAATATAAATTCACCAAGTGTTGAAGGGTCTGCTACTTGTGTAGCCTGCACATTGACTGGAGTTATTGCTGTATTAGTCATTTCTAAGGCAGCAATCTTTTCCTCTAATGCTTTGATTTTTTCATCTGTGCCACTTTTTTGGTCGCATGATACGCCCAGTGTCACTAAAAGTGCAAAAGCACTGAATTTTAAGAAATTAATTTTCATAACGATTAGGTATTATCTTGATTTATTTGATCGATTAATTTGTTTACGTCAGAAAGCAGATTCTCTGCTTTATTTTTTGCTTCTGAAATAACTCTTTTACCCTCTGTTTTAGCTTCATTAATATGAGTTTCTTTGCCCTCAACAAGGTCTTCAATAAGTCCCTCAAGTTCTTTTTTATATTTTGAAAGCTTAAATGAAAGCTTATCTCGAGTGTTATTACCTGCTTCCGGTGCGAAAAGTATTCCCAATGCCGCACCAACTCCAGCTCCAATTACAAAAGCGATTAGTGAATTGCTGTTTTTACTCATAGTTTTATCATTTGTTGTCCAAAAGTCCCCTTCCACTCTTACGGATTTCTCCACTTTCGGTTAATTCTTTAGCCATTACATCCAATAATCCGTTAACAAATTGCTTACTTTTTGGAGTGCTGTAGGTTTTAGAGATATCGATGTATTCATTTATACTCACTTTTACTGGTATGCTTGGAAAATTTCTCATCTCGGCTAAAGCCATTGAAATAATAATCTTGTCTGTGTAAGCTAGGCGGTCAATATCCCAATTTTTAGTTCGTAGGGATATCAATGCTTTACTTTCAGCCCCATTCATTATTGTGAAGTTAAATATATTTTCAAAAAACTCCTTATCTTCATCCCAGTTGATTGCAATTTCTGGCATTTCGCCATCACTTTCTTGGTCTAGGTTAGCAGCATTTTTTAATACCTTGGCTGCTAAGCTCCTCACTACAGCTTTATTTTCTGTCCAGTTTAAATCCTTCTCTGAAAAGTAGTTTAAAATAACTTCATTTTTAAATATGATTTTCTTCAAAATACTATCTGTAATCTCCAAATCTTCTTCAATAGAAGGGGTTTCAATTTCCAAGTATTTTTGATAGACTTCAGAGGGCTTAACATAATCTCTAAACCATTCTTTGATCTCTAATTCTAATTCGTCGAGATTTACAAAGTTTCTACTCAGCGCAGCTTGGTAAGATATGGAATCACCTAGTGAGTTTAGCACATGATTAGATGCTAAATTTAGTTCATTTCCAAAACCAATGGGCGTATTTCCTGCTAGCCGTTTTTTCTTCTCCACTTCTTTTCGCACATGATGTCCAAAAGCTCTCAATAGCTCTATTGCTGACAAATATAATTGTGGGATACGTTCAGCGGATACAACCATATTTTTTAACAAAAACTGGTGATCTTTCTCGTTAGCGTCATGAAATTGCCTTATCGCGGCTAACACTACCTGCTTTACTTTTAGGTCAGCATCACTCGATTTTAGTATAGAAGAACTGTTTAAGTTTACTTCAAATAATTTTAAAGCTTCTTCTGCAGACTTGGTTAAAGCTTCTTTGTTTTGAACCTGCATACTGTTTAAGTCAGGTAAAAATGATTCTTTAATAAAATCTTTTGCAAGCATCAAGTTTGATCCCTTGCATTGCTCGTAGGCATAAAGGTTTTGGAAAGCCTTAACCCTAAGAATTCTTCTATTTAGCATATTGTTTGATAATAAACTTCAAATGTAGACAATTTGACTTGTCTATTTTCCAGTTAACGGATACATAGAAACTACTTGAAATAAATTCAGGGATAATTTCCCGGGTTACAACTGTCAATAAGGAAGTTTCACTCTCCCCATGGATTCAATTCTTGCTTCGGCAGTTTCGATTGCGGCTTGTTGTGCTGGGATATTTTCCATCTCTGATTTTTTCAATAGTTGAATACACGTATCATATATTTTTTCAGTTTGTTGAAATACAATTTCTCGGTTATATCCACCGAGATACTCCATTCCCACGTTGATTACTCCACCGGCATTAATCAAGAAGTCTGGTGCATAAACAATCCCTTTTTTCATCAAAAGATTTCCATGTTTAGCCTCATCTTGTAACTGATTATTTGCTCCACCTGCTATCACCGCGCATTTGAGCCTGTCAATGGTTTCATCATTTATTGTGGCACCCATTGCACAAGGGGAATAAATATCCATTTGTAAATCATAGATCACGTTAGGGTCTACCGCTTGTGCACCTGTAGCTTTTGCTACATCCATTAATTTATCCTGAAAAATATCAGTGATTAACACTTCTGCGCCTTCTTTTAATAAATAGCCTATCAAGTATTTCCCTACTTGGCCGACTCCTTGAACGCCAATCTTTCTTCTGAATAAGTCATCAGTTCCAAAAGCTCTCTTTGCCGCTGCTTTCATTCCCATATAAACTCCGAAGGCAGTAACTGGTGATGGATCTCCAGCCCCACCTTTAATCTCAGGAAGTCCTGCAACATGGCTAGTCTCCATGGCTATATATTCCATATCAGAGGTGTTCATATTGACATCCTCAGCAGTAATGTATCTTCCTGACAGGCTTTCAATAAACCTTCCGAAGCGTCTCATGAACGCTTCATTTTTTAATTTCGGGTCACCTATAATCACCGCTTTGCCCCCTCCGAGATTCAAACCAGCAAGGGCATTTTTGAAAGTCATCCCGCGAGATAATCGCAATACGTCAGTAATAGCCTCTTCCTCACTAGAGTAGGGCCACATCCGGGTTCCTCCCAAAGCTGGACCAAGTATTGTATTATGAATACCAATTAGAGCCTTTAGTCCAGTGGCCTCATCATGGCAAATAACTAATTGCTCATGATTCATTTTGGTTATTTGTCCAAAAATAGAACCAGATTGAAGTGTTTCTGATGCTTTAATCTCTAACATGTGAACTTAGCTTTTTAGAATATGTTATATTTGCGTCCGTAAGACTTGAGGTTGACCGATACGAAATTAAATACTTTTATTGGCCTTCAAAAGATAAATTAATCCATCCTCTAAGAACACATTTCTAAAATTTAAAATTTTTATTTGGTGAAGCCACTTTGGAGACTCAATAAGTATTTTCGTAAGTACAAGGGTTTATTGCTCTTGGGGACAGTATTTACTCTCATTTCAAATATTTTCGTAATTATTCCTGCTCAGCTTGTAAGGCTGGCAATAGATTATGTGGTTGAAAGCCTGACCATTTATAGGCCACTTCAACTCGGTGGAATGGGAGAGCCTGCCAAGGAAATATTTTTAAAATTTGTTTTAGTATTTGGTGTTCTTATTCTAGTGATGGCGCTACTAAGAGGTTTTTTTCTATTTCTTATCAGGCAGACCATCATTATCATGTCTCGGAAGATTGAATTTGATATGAAAGATGAGATTTACCATCATTATCAAAATTTGCCGCTACAATTTTACAGAAAAAATAGCACTGGTGATCTTATGGCTAGAATTACAGAGGATGTAAGTCGAGTGAGAATGTATCTGGGACCTGCGATAATGTATGGTTTGAATTTGCTCATTCTATTTCCTCTGGTCATCAGTTATATGATTATGATTAATCCAGTGCTGACGTTATACTCTTTGATGCCATTACCAGTTCTGTCTTTGAGTATTTATTTTGTCAATAACATGATCAATGATCGCTCTGAAAAAATACAGCGTAGTTTAAGTGAACTAAGTACGTTTGTTCAAGAAGCATTTTCAGGAATTCGTGTTTTGAAGGCGTTTGTAAGAGAAAATGATAGTGCAAATGATTTTGCAAAAGCAAGTGAGGATTATAAAATTAAATCTATTGGGCTGACCAAGGTAAATGCATTATTCTTCCCACTCGTAATGGCACTTGTTGGCGTCTCAACTATTATCACCGTGTATGTAGGTGGTATTCAAGTTATCAATGGTGAGATTGGGTACGGCGTGATCGCAGAGTTCATACTTTATGTCAATATACTCACTTGGCCAGTGACTTCACTGGGTTGGATCACTAGTATTGTTCAACGAGCAGCTGCATCCCAGACACGAATTAATGAGTTCTTAGACGAAAAAAATGAAATCATCAGTTCTGTAAATCTCAAAACAGATATTCTAGGAGCGATTAAGGTGTCTAATTTGACTTTTATCTATCCTGATTCAGGAATAAAAGCTTTAGATCATGTTAGTTTTGAGATTAAAGAAGGTCAGACACTAGGTATTATTGGAACAACGGGGTCTGGTAAATCAACCATAGCAAACCTTTTCATGCGTATGTATGATCAAAATGAGGGGCAAATTTCTATAGATGGCAAGCCAATTTCGACTTATGATATTTCGGATTTGAGAAGACAAATTGGATATGTTCCTCAAGATGTGTTTTTATTTTCAGATACAATTGGGAATAATATTGCCTTTGGTATCGACGCTCCCGATGAAGCGATTATACATCAAGCTGCAAAAGATGCTGACGTCTTCCAGAATATAGTAGAATTCCCCAAAGGCTTTGAAACTATGCTCGGCGAACGTGGAATAACTTTATCTGGTGGCCAAAAGCAACGTGTTTCCATAGCTAGGGCGATCGCAAAGTCACCTAAGATCCTCATTCTCGACGATTGCCTATCCGCCGTCGATACGAAGACAGAAAATGTGATCCTTTCAGCCTTGAAAAATATAATGAAGAATAGAACTTCTATTATTATATCGCATCGGGTCTCTTCAGCAAAGCTGGCTGATCAGATTATTGTGTTAGATGATGGTAGGATTGTAGAAAGTGGAAATCATGAATCGCTAATGGAACTTCAAGGGGTATATGCTGAACTTTTTGAGAAGCAAACGCAGGCGAGTGAAGCTACGGAAACATAAAATACATCTGTTTTACCTTTGATCTGAATAACACTGTGAAAAAGAAAAGACTACTAATTAATATATGGAAGAGCAAAACTCCAAAATAAAGGAAATTGATAAGGTTCTCAAGGAAATTGGTAACAAAATAGAAGAGTTAGTCAAAAAAGGCGCCGAGGCAGGAGTGGATGTTGTAGGGGAGATAGAAAAGAAAACCCAAGAATTAAGAGCTAATAAAACAACGTTAGAAGAAGAATTTAAGAACGGTAAAGCGCTATTAGAGAAGGAGTTTAATGCGCGAAAAAATGTAGTGGAACCGAAACTCAAAGAATCGAAATTTTTTTTTAAAGAAGGTGTAAAACAGTTTGGAATGGCAATTAAAGTCCTTCTTGGTGAAAAAGTCAATTAGCCTACCTAGCAATAAAAAAGCCAGAAGAGATTAGCTTCTGGCTTTTTTTATTTTTTGGCAAGTACATCGCAGCGATCATATAAGGGATCCAAGTCAATGAAGATATCTTCTTTAGCTGTTATAAACCATTTACTCAGAAGTTCATCCTCTTTTCTTCGAAGAGTAGCTGCCTTTAATTTTTCGTAATCATCGGAAAGATTTGCGCGATGCGCTGGGTATTTATCCCGGTAGTATAAAATCCGAAGTTTTGTACCTTCACGAGGGTCTTCATATTGAATGGACTTAGTGATAGCTCCCACCTGCATACTGTCCAAGGTAAAGTATAATACAGGATCTTCTAACGTTCTTAATGTGAGGTGATTTGAGTTATTGGCCGGATCTGTGAAAAAACCACCGTTATCAGAAGTAGCTCGATCATCGGAATACTCCTTTGCAGCATTTGCAAATTCTATTCTACCAGCTTGAATCTCAGTTTTTAAGCTATCTAAAAATCTCTCAGCTACTGCTATGTCAGCAGGAGTAGCCTTAGGTATTTTCAGTATATGGCGTGTGTTATAAGTTGTCCCATTAATCTCTAAAAGTTGAATTAAGTGAATTCCGAAATCCGTCTCTACTGGATCGCTAAGCTCTCCCGGTTTCAAGGCTAAAGCTGTTGCTTCAAACTCAGGAGCAAGTTCGCCTCTTCTGAAAAACCCCAAATCTCCTCCTTGTGCTCCTGATCCAGGATCTTCTGAATATTCCCTAGCTAAGGTTGCAAAATCAGCCCTCCCTGAGCCTATATCGTCTTTAAATTTTCGAAGCAGCTCAAAAAGGGATTCTTTTGTTTTTTCATTAACAACAGGCTTTTTCACGATTTGTCCGACCGTAACCTCTGCAGAAAAAAATGGAAGTGAATCAGAAGGTATGCTATTATAGAAATCTCTTACTTCTGCTGGGGATACGGAAATCCCCTCTGTAATCTTACTTCTCATTCGCTGTACGATCAATTGCTCTCGAATCACATCTTCTATTTCTTTCTTCAACTGGTCTCCAGTTTTGCCATAAGCCTGGAGCAATGTTGCTTCATCCCCACCAAATTGTTGCATAACCATATTGAATCGGCTGTCCGTCTGGAGCATTACTTCTGCATCAGTGACCATTATTGAATCAATTTCAGCTTTTGCAACCATCAGCTTATTGATCATTAAAGATTCAAAAACTTGGCATCTGGTTGGGGGCTCAACTCCTTGTTGTGCTTGTCCAATAGCCTCTAGGTAAGTTTTTTGGACATCTGATTCGAGGATGATATAATTATCCACTTTTGCTATTATTTTATCCAGTACTTGACCGGTAGGCTTCGTTGCTTCCTGGGCGAATGCACTAGTTTGTAGTAAAGCTAGTATCAGGAAAATCTTGAGTTGGTTCAGTCTATTCATGTGAGTCTTTCATCTAAGGTAGGTTCCCAAGTAGATGAGCTTGATTAAATTCTATTGATTCAGCGAAATAAATACTTCTTCTTTCACTGCTGTGTTTATGGTAACAGGATATCTTTTCCTTATTTGAGCGATTAGTTGTTCATCCAAATAATCCTGAAAATCGCGGATAACAAATCCTCGCGTTTCTTCAAATCTCTTTGGGCCAGCAGGATATTTTTCTCCTATTAAAATTAAAGTTAGATCGTCATTAAATTCGAGTTCCTGATACGGGATATCTAGGTTTACTTTTGATAGCAACGGATGATTTTTATATTCGAACAATCCCTGCTCGGTTTGAAAAGCAAGTGGACTATTTTTCAGACTACTTTCTTCAAAATTTGAAACTAATTCTTTATTTAGAGACCGGCCAGCTAAAAGGCTTTTTGCTTCGCTAGCCTTACTCAAGTCAAAAACCTTGACCAAGAAAGCATCTACTCGATTTTCCCATTGATACTTCGCGATATTTTTTCTGAAATATTCATATTGAGCAAGAGAATCTTCAATTCCTTTTTGCCAAACCTCTTGATTCATCAGAGAAAATAGAAGAATTCCATCACGGTACTCATTTATAAGCATTTTGTATTCTTCATTATTAGTGGATAAATCTTTTTCTTCAGTATTATCCAATTCACTAGCTAGAAAGCGCTCATACCAAAAATCAATAGGTGTAAGGTTTGTTCTCACCGCAGTGTCTTCTGCGTCAAGGAAGTTTAAGAAATCTAAAGTGGTAAAGGGTTTGTCATCAATTTTAAATACTTCTAAACTAGAAAAAAAGTTTGAACTTAGAAGCGATTTAAATTCGCTTTTTAACCTAAGTTTAACAGTTGCCCTTATTGCTGCAACTGTTGTTTCGTTTTCATCAAAATTATAGCGAGATTTTTGAATCGCCATTACTTGGGATCTGATCATTGTAGATCTAGACTCTTTCAGAATACGGGATTTGATACTTTCCTCCAAATTTTCAAAAGAGTCTAATGGCTTCTTGTTTTCCAATCTAAGGATATGATAGCCATATTGAGTACGGATTGGAGGGGATATCTCTCCGACTTCTGCGAGCATAAAAGCTGCCATCTCAAACTCGGGGATCATTGACCCAACACTAAACCAGGGAAGAATCCCTGCCAAGTTGCTGGATGAGGGATCTTCTGAGAAGTTTAATACAATATTTTCCCAAACTGTAGTTTCCTTTTGAATTTGAGTATAGATGTCATTTATCTTACGCTTGGCCAAATCTTCTCCATTGCTATTCAATGGATCGATCCGGATTAAAATGTGAGATACTTGGACCTTTCCTGGATTAGCCTGTCGATCCTGGATTTTGATTATGTGGTAACCAAAATTGGTTAGAACAGGATTGGAAATTTCTCCCAATTTCATAGTGTAAGCAGCATCTTCAAAAGGCTGAACCATCTGGAGGGCAGTGAAATAGCCCAAATCTCCATTGTTTTGTTTGGCCGATGGGTCATCTGAATACTGCAGCGCGGTACTATTGAAATCTTTACCAGACTCCAGCTCACTTTTTACCTTCAATGCCATTTTTAATACTGATATACTATCCTCTGAAGATGCATTAGGTGGGAATTGAATCAATATGTGACTAGCCTTTATCACTTCCTGCAGTCTTGAGTAAGATTTTCTCAGCTCGCCTTCTTCAAGCGAATTCTTTATTAAGAAAGGAGCTTTCAGATTTTCCTTAAAGGACTCAAACTCCATTTTAAACTCTTTGGTTTGGTCCAATCCTTTTGTTTCGGCTTCTCGTACTTTCAGTTTATAATTGATGAAAAGCGTCATGTTCTCTTCAAACTCTTCTCTAGACATTCTAGATGTTCCAGTTTCTGTGGCTTGGGTTTTACCAAGCAGATAGATTAGTTCATTCTTGGCTACTGGCTTTCCCCCTAAGATGAGCAAAGGTTCATTTACAGTTTGGCCAAGAAGATTTCCTTGATAAGAAATCACAAATGCTAACAAAAACATAAAAGGGTATGCCGAAGTAGTCCGGTGTTTCATGGATTTAATGACCGCTTTAAGATTGTAATTTTACAAAAATATTAGGATTTAAAGTCAAATGCACGGAATACTAAGCATTTAACAAGAATTAGTGTTGAAACCATTTAATCAACCTGCAAGTATTTACTCCGCTAGTTGACTCAAATTCGATCTCATCCATAATTTTTTTTACCAAAATGATGCCTAGACCTCCTTTTCTCTTCTCCCCTTTAACCTTTACTAAGTCTGGAATTTCATAGTCTAGCATATTAAAAGCTTTTCCTTGATCTTTAATCTCAAATATTATTTTTTCTGGATACTCCTTGACCTCTAGATTTATATAATCTTCTGCATTGCAATCATGAGAGTGTATGATCAAATTAGCACATACTTCCTCTACTGCGAGCGTAAGTTGAAGTTTATCATTTTCTGAGAGGCAAGGCATCGTGAGCGTCTTTCGCAAGAAATACCTAAGCTCTGCTAGTGCAGTAGTCTGACAATATATAGTGATATGGTTTTCCATTCTTAGGAAGAAAGGGCTGTTTCTTTATCTGGAAAAATAGCCATTAATTGATGTAGACCCAATATTTTAGATACTTCAAATACTTTTTCTGAGAGTCCAAAGATTTTAAAGTCAATATCCT
>JBDNIP010000629.1:0-3037 GCA_041688245.1 Algoriphagus sp. | reverse complement strand
CCGAGTACGACAAACTTCAAATCAGTGGACTTACAGCGTACGAACTTCATGATAAAATCTTGGGAATGCTTGTTGGATCTGCCATTGGTGACGCAATGGGAGCACCGACAGAAATGTGGAATCGGGATAGTATTTCGGCAAAATATGGCTTTGTGGAAAAGCTTGATTCTATGGTTCGGGAAGTTTCACCCGAGGGAGTTTGGGTTCCGAATCTTCCTTCTGGAGGTACAACAGATGATACCCGATGGAAAGTATTGACAAGTGAATTTTTACTGACGCAATCTTCAGCCAAACTGAAAGCGAAGGATTTTGCCAAACATATACTTTCACAATATGAAAACTACACAGAAGAGTTCGCTTCTATTAGAGACACCTTACCAGAGTCCTTTGAATCAATAAATCTCAAGCTTGGCTGGCTTCAGGAATGGGCAAAAGTCAGCGTTCCTTTTCTGGAAAATAACCTGGTCGGCTATGCAGATTCTTTGGGCAAATTTTACGGAGGAGAAATGGTTTGCGCGGGTTTGCTTTATGCCCCATCGATAGGTTCATACTTTCCCGGAGACCCAGAATATGCCTATCGCCAAGCCTATTCACTATCCATTTACGATATCGGTTATGCTAAAGATATCACAGCGCAGGCAGCAGCTATGACTGCTGCCGGAATGAAAAAAGGGGCTACTCCTGACAGTATTTTAGCAGCGCTACAGAAAGACCCATCGAACTACTCTAGAAGCCGGCTTGTGGGGCGTACGGCAAATGTAATCCTCCAAAATGCCCTGCTCATCAGCTCAGAATCAAAAAAACTGGATAGTTTGAATTCAGGACTTTCAGCAGAAAGTCCAGCGCTTGTTGCAGCCTTTGAAGGCTTGGATCAGCGACTGCAGGATATGCCTTTTCACGCCGGAGAAATCTGGCTTCAAACGCTCACCGCTATGATTTATGCAGATTTTGACTTTATGGGGAGTTTGATTTTTCTGGTCAACTATGGTCGGGATAACGATACTACAGCTGCAATAGCCGGTGGAATTCTTGGAGCATATTATGGGTTTGAGCAATTGCCTGATCGGGGAAAACAGCAGGTTTTGGAAATCAATAAAAGTAAATTGGGAATTGATTTAGAACAGGTAGCACAAGAGCTTACAGCTCATATGATGACAAAATAATTCTCAGCATAGTTGATACGCAATGCTCCAAAAATAGTGCTCTAAAACCAAAAAAGCCCAACTTCTTTCGAAGCTAGGCTCGGTCTAATAGGTTCAAAGTTTTAGAAATGAATTATTCGAGTTCTTCCTAGTGCATCCTTCAATTCAAAATATACTTCCGAAGGATTGATACCATTCAAGACATAATTCTTTTTAAATCCTTCTGCCTGATCGATTTGCTCTTGGTAAAGAATTTTATCTCCTCTTTCCATTCTGATTTTCACATCGACTCCAGGCTCACTTAGCCCGATTATAGCAAGATTGATTGTATGGTCATCGATTAATTTTCCATAAGCCATCAGTGGATAGCTTACGATTTCCGGAACTCTTTCCGAAGTTTCCACAATGTAAATCAGTTCCTCGTTTTCAGTAGAAATGATCACCTGATATTCTCCTACTGGTAAGCGATCTAAATTGTAAGGGACCATCACATTTGCTTTAACCTTGACGTTACGTTGGTGAAGCATTTTACCATTTTCATTTTTGATAGCAATCTTAGTCTTGCCAATACCCTGCTTAAGAAACACGCTTACTTTTTGAAATTTTGTGTGTATACTTGATAGTTCCATCAAGTCTTCGTTTTCATTGGCGGCAAAACTGCTGGTAGCTAAAAGTCCTGCAAGAGCGAAAGTGAATAGCGTTTTCATATTAGTGTTGGTTTAGTGTTGTGTTGTTTATTACGTTATGCCCTTCCTCTTGCGAAGGCTGTACCATCCATACCAAGACTTCATTTCCAGAGACTTTGCTCCACCTTATGTTTTTTAAAAAATTAACATCTAGACCAAATTAAATTTGGCTGTACAACTCCCTTCTCAAAAAAAATGTCTCAACAGCGCACAATTCTTTGTTCGATTGTCACGGAGACGAACAGTTTTTGCCAATTCCAGCGGATCTGCGGGTTGCATCAACTTATACTTAGTATCAAAAATTAAGTATCAAAATAATTATAAGCTATTGAAATCAGACGCATTGGAAAAGAAAAACCTGTACGATTATGTACAGGCTTTGTCCGATAGGAAGCATTGAATAGATTTCAGTCGAGTTATTTTTTGAGTTCTTGAGCAATTTGCTTGACCCGGTCTACGATTGGGATGGCCGAATAGTCCAGATTCCCAGAGGTTGCTTTCAGGAAATCTTTCACCGCCCCCGTGTGATCCGTGGATCTACCATCTTCTAACTTCACATAGCGCATGGTGGCCCATAGCAGCGTTTTCAATTGGGTTTTAGAATCGTCCGTCATGTAGTATTCGACTAACATGGTGTTGTGATTATGCCAGATAGTTCGACTCATTATCCTGACCCATTCGCCGACCATTGCGGGTTTGACATAGCTGATATTATGATTGTAAACTACCCATGCAGCTTTGTAGGTTCGAATCAAATCGATGATTTCTAATCCGTAAAGCTTTGGAACTTGATCTTCTCGGGCATTGAAGAAGTAATCAAAGTATTTGGCATTATTTAAATGGCGCAATGGATCGCAATCTTGGAATCGGATGACGACTCTACTTTCGGTTTCAGTCGGGTAGTGTTTTTCTGGATTGAATTCAAACATATTCAGGTATTTTATAACTCGTTACTAGTAATCAATTTGATTCCTGCCGCTTCTAGTTCCCGGAGCGAATTTTCTCCATCTGTAGGCATTACATTTACCGGTCTGGTAGCGTCTGTGATAAGAAATGTCTCAAAACCTTCGTTCAAGGAATCTAAGGCCGTAAAATTCACACAGTAATCCAAAGCCAAACCGCAAATAAAAACTCGCTCAATTTGATTTTCCTTGAGGAATTTAGACAGTCCTGTATCTCCTCTTTTGGCATTATCAAAAAACCCCGAAT
>JBDNIP010000628.1:0-1847 GCA_041688245.1 Algoriphagus sp. | reverse complement strand
ATTTTTTGAGAAATTTTATTTTGAAAGCACCTTTTTTTTCAATATTTAAAAATACTTATTGAATATTAAAAAAATATAAATTTTATAGCGCCAGTATTTTTTTTAACCAGTCTTTAAAAAAATTGTAATTTTTTTCAATTATTAACTTCTGAAGAAATCAGGAAACGAAAAAAAGACTGGATTTCTCCAGTCTTACAGTCTAAATTCCAACCCAATAGTCGTTTAGTCTTTCAGCATAGCAAATTCCTTTGCAAAATAGGTGAGAATCACTTTCGCTCCAGCTCGTTTAATACTGGTTAGAGACTCCGTCATTGCTCGCTCAGAATCAATCCAACCTCTTTCCCCAGCTGCTTTGATCATGCTATACTCACCTGATACATTATAAGCAGCTATAGGAAGGGAGTAATTATCATTTAAAAGCTTTATAATATCTAAGTAAGCCAAAGCTGGCTTTACCATCAAAAAGTCAGCGCCCTCCTCAGCATCCAAATCGGCTTCGATTAGCGCCTCTTTACTATTTGCTGGATTCATCTGATAGGTTTTTTTGTCTCCAAATTTCGGGGCAGAATCCAAGGCGTCCCGAAATGGGCCATAAAAGGCGCTTGCATACTTCGCAGTATAGGACATAATCGAAGTATCAGTATATCCATTATTGTCTAGTAGCTCCCGGATAAATCCAATCCGCCCGTCCATCATATCAGATGGACCGAGGATATCGACGCCTGCATCTGCCTGTGCCAAAGACATTCTGCCTAAAACCTCTAAAGTTTCATCATTGAGGATTTTTCCATTTTTCACCAAGCCATCATGACCATCACTACTGTAAGGATCCATCGCGACATCTGACATCAAGCATAATTCAGGGAAGTTTTGCTTAATCGCTCGTAATGCTTTCAGGTAGAAAGTTTCTGGATTATAGCTTTCACTTGCGATGGAGTCCTTAAGCGAATCCGGATAAGCAGGAAAAACATCAAATGATTTGATACCTAGCTTCATACAGGATTCAATTTCTTTGAGCATCAAATCAATCGAAAAACGGTAGATGCCAGGCATAGAAGCCACTTCGACTTTCTTCTGAATGCCATCTACCAAGAACATCGGGAAGATCAAATCATTGACCGAAAGTGAAGTCTCTTCTACCAGATTCCTAACCACTTCGGATTTTCTATTTCTTCTTGGTCTTCGAAGCATTATATGTATAGTTGTTGAATTTGATCCAGATTCAGATCGAAGTAATCATTTATGTATAAATCGCAAGCAGGCAATTCTTCTTTTTTATGTGTTGAAAGAACTCCCACCACCTTCATGCCTGCATTTAACCCGGCAGATACTCCAGAGAAAGAATCTTCGAAAACGAGACAATGAGCTGGGTCAACCTTGAGATTAGCAGCTGTTTTTAGGTAAACCTCAGGATCAGGCTTGTGTTTTGACACGTCCTCAGAAGCCAGCATGGAACCCATTAGCTCTTTAATTGCCAAAGTCCCTAGAATCAAATCAAGATTAGCACGAGGTGCGGAGGTAGCGACTGCTATGGAAAGACCCAATTGATTAAGACCATTCAAAAAATCTAAATATCCGGAAATCGGCTCGACTTCAGGTTTGTAGATTTCACGAAATAAGCTTTCTTTTTCAAACTCCAATTCTGACAATTCCTCACCCTGTATCTTCCTTCCTAGGAAATGGCTTAAAATGTATCCGTTGTTTTTTCCATACATGTGAAGCTTGAAGTCTTCCTCCGTTGGATTTAGATTTCTTTTGGCAAAGAATTGCTTAAATGCAATGGAATGGAATGGATTAGTGTGACAGATAACACCATCCATATCAAAAATAACAGCTTGAAGCATAGT
>JBDNIP010000627.1:0-1547 GCA_041688245.1 Algoriphagus sp. | reverse complement strand
TGAATATTTTATTTCCAAACGCCTAGTTACTAAAAGCGATTATAAAAGTAGCATATCGGCTCCGATAATTAAAATTGCTATTTCGGCGATTGCTATTGGTGTAGTCATGATGTTCATTGCGATTGCAACGGGTTTCGGATTACAGGAAAAAATCAGAGAAAAAATTGCAGCCTTCAATGGTCACATAGTCATCAATAACTTCACCAATAACCAAGCTACCGTCACCCAAAACCCTGTGAGCACTCAACAGGAATTTTATCCTTCCTTTACGAGCATTCCAGAAATTGAGCATATCCAAAAAGTAGCGACCAAGTACGGTATCATTCGCACTGAAACAGATTTTGAAGGCATTGTTGTTAAAGGAGTCGATGAACAGTATCGTTGGGAATATCTAGAAGAATTTTTGGTAGATGGAGTTTTACCAGTTTTTGATGAATCCATAAGTCGAGAAGTATTGATTTCTGATTATTTGGCTAAACGTCTTGGATTTAAAACTGGTGATAAACTTATTGTTTATTTTTTGAGGGAGGATCAGGACCGTTTACCAAGATCGGTGGGCTTAACGATATCAGGAATATTTGACTCTGGTTTTAAAGAATTTGATGAAACCTATATCATTGCCGACTTAAAGCAAATCCAAAGACTCAATGATTGGAGTGCTAATGAAATAGGTCAATTTGAACTTTTTGTAGAAGATTTCGACGATATTCAAAAAGTTGGCTACAAGGTCTATGAAGAAGTGGATTCCTTTTTGAATGCGAGCACGATAGTCGAATTATATCCTTCCATTTTTGAATGGTTAAAAATGTTTGACTTTAATATTATCCTCATTATTGGGATTATGATTTTGGTGGCAGGAATTAATATGATTACAGCTTTATTAGTCCTTATTTTGGAGCGGACTCAAATGATCGGCATTTTAAAGGCTTTAGGATCTTCAGACTGGTCCATCCGTAAAATCTTTTTATACAATGCTGGATTCTTGATCTTTAAAGGTCTGTTTTGGGGTAACTTAATAGGAATTGGTCTTTTATTAATTCAGAAGTATTTTAAAGTCATTCCCCTAAACCCGGAAACCTACTATGTTTCTGAAGCTCCTATTTATTTGAGTTTAGACTATATCTTGATGATAAACTTTGGTACTTTACTCTTGTGTTTATTGATGCTGTTGATTCCTTCGGTTATCATTGTGAAAATTTCGCCGGTAAAGGCAATGAAGTTTGAATAGGGATTATAGCGTTGATTATCTCACTTTTTGAGTTTTACTTTTTTTATATTTGCCACACTAAAATTAAACTATGGATTACGCTGAAAATATCCTCGGAACGATTGGTAAAACACCAATGGTGAAAATGAATAAAATGGTAGAAGAAATTGATGCTTTGGTATTGGCCAAATATGAAACCTTTAATCCTGGAAATTCTGTAAAAGACAGAATGGCTTTGCAGATGATAGATGATGCTGAAGCTTGTGGCGCTTTAAAACCCGGGGGAACCATTATTGAAGGGACCTCTGGAAACACTGGGATGGGATTGGCTTTAGTAGCT
>JBDNIP010000626.1:0-6587 GCA_041688245.1 Algoriphagus sp. | reverse complement strand
GGATCTCCGGATCGTTTGTTTTGACAACTCCAAAGTCCCATAATTGAAATCAAAAAAAACACGCTAGTATTTCTTAGGCTCTTTGGGAAATTCATAGATTTAAAATTTTAAATAATTTAGGGAATAAATGGGTTTTATTGCGCAATAAACTGATTTACAGGTAGATTTTAAGTTTGATCGGTAAGTTATTTTATTTTAATTCATTAGAAAAAATTAATTGTGAGTAGTTGCTTAGTCTGCTATGATCATGGCGCCATCTGAGAGGGCTACTTCAATGAGCTCCGGCTCAAGCTCAAATGCAGCTTGATAGCTTGATTTTATTTGATTTTTAAATACTTCCAAAAATTCAGTTTTCACTAGATTCAAAGTGCAACCTCCGAATCCTCCACCCATCATTCGGGAGCCAAGCACAAACTCCATCCTTTGAGCTTCATAAGCCAAAAAGTCCAATTCGGCACAACTGACCTCAAAATCATCACTCAGGCTTACATGTGAAGCATTCATTAATTTCCCAAATGAACTAAGATCTCCATGGTGGACTAAGCCGGAAGCCTGGATCACCCGATGATTTTCTGTGATTACATGCTTGGCCTTGGGAAAAAGTATTGAAGGGAGAATTTTATACACTTTTTCCAAATCAGAATGAGCAATATCCCGTAGTGTTTTGATATCAGGAAATTCGCTTTTCAGGAGTAAAACACTTTCCTCACAAGCTTCTCTGCGCTTATTGTAGGCCGAATCCGCCAAACTGTGTTTGACTTTACTGTTGACTAGCACTAATTGATAATCCCCAAAGTCTATTGGAACCTCTTTATGTGAATTACTTCTGCAGTCGAGTAGGAGCGCATGTCCCTTTTTTCCAAAAGCGGAAGCATAGGGATCCATAATGCCACAATTGACTCCTGCAAAGAGGTGCTCTGATTTCTGGGCATAGAGAACCAATGATTTTTTGGATACTTGATAATCGAAAACCGAAGTAATAGCTGTTCCAATGGCAATCGAGAGCGCAGCTGAAGAAGAAAGTCCTGCGCCCACCGGGATAGTACCGCCGATGACCATATCAAAGGGTTGAAGTGTAAATCCTGCCTGTTTTAATTGGCTGAGCATTCCCATTACATAGTTTGCCCAATGTCCTTTTTTTGGGGAAATGAAATCTGGAGAAAAAGTGAATTCTTCCTCAAAATCAAGAGAATACAATCTGCAATATTCTTCTTGGTTTTTGCCAATCGCTACATAGATCCCCTGCGCAACAGCCGCTGGAAAGACCAGCCCTTCTTGGTAATCGGTATGCTCGCCTATAAGATTGATTCTTCCTGGAGCAAATGCAATTACAGGCTGAATTTGGAATAAGTCTTGAAAGGCCCTCGTAACCCTGCCCCGCATTAATTAAGTGACTTAGTGGATTTTCTAGCGACTAGTGTAGTTTCCAAAACAATCGATATCGGGTCATCAGAGGCCAGTCCATCCAGTTGATCCAAGAGATGACTTACAGCTAATTTCCCCATTTCGTAGCCTGGTTGAGAAACTGTGGTAAGTGGAGGTTCGACTACTGCAGAAGTGGGATTATTGGTGAAACCTGCCAAAGCGATATCCTCGGGGATATGAATTCCCTGGCTTTTCCAATGCGTAAGTACGTCGACCGCCAGCGGATCAATCATGCAAAAAACCCCATCTGGACGTGGATTCATATCGATGATTTCCTGAGCCACTTTCAGGTTTCCTTCCGTAGTTAAGTCTGTAACTTTTATCAGTTCTGACTTTTCCTCTAAGCCAAATTCTTTGAGTGCTTTTAGGTAGCCTTCTTTTCGTTTTTTGCTGATGTATAGATCCCCAGGTCCGGAGACGTACATGACATTTTTACAGCCAGTTTCTATGAGGTGCTTAGTCACTTGATAGGCTCCACCCACATCATTAAAGGTGATCTTTGAAACTGGCATCTCCTCATGAACTCTGTCAAAAAGTACGAATGGAATTTCTCTGTTATATAAGTCATCCAGGTGTTCATAATGATTGGTTTCACGACTTAAGGAAATTAATAAGGCATCCACCTGTGAGGATACAAGCGTTTTAATATTGGCTTTTTCCTGCTCTATAGATTCATTGGATTGGCAAATCATCACATTATATCCACGCTTGATAGCATGATCTTGAATACCACTGATGCAGGAAGCGAAAAAATGAGAAGTAATTTCCGGAACAATGACTCCAAGCGTATTGGTACGACTGATACGAAGACTTTGAGCAAGCAGATTTGGCTGGTAATTCATCTCTTTAGCCATTTCTACTATCTTCCGTTTGGTTTCGACATGGAGTTCAGGAGAATCTTTCAATGCTCTGGATATAGTAGATACAGAAAAACCCAACTTTTTGGCAATTTCCTTCATCGTTACCTGATGCCCTTTTTTCATGATTGAATTAGTTATAAAACAAACGAATTAATGAAAGTCCAAAAGCTGTATTACTCACCTATTGTTCAAATTGTAAGTAACATTGAAAATTTTATTATTCCTGATAAATTGTAAATAAAACAGTTTCGCCTACTGCCTGCAAGGTTCGCCGATCGATGATTTCCATATCATCCGCATGCGTGTGATGATAGTATCCAAAACCGTAATCTGGAGAGAACTCAATGATGTCAATCATCGGAATATTGGCGTTAACATTTACGAAAACGTGGTCATCCAAAATCTCCGGGGAATCTTGATTCACGAAGAAATCTCCCTGTCCAATCTGAGCAGCATTATCCCAAACTTTTTTCAAAATCCCTGAAGCATACTTTCTAGAATAACCTTCCTGAAAAAAGCGCGCTCCTTTGGCTCCAACCAAGTCCACCAAAATTCCATAATAAGCAGAATAATTTGGCACATGCTTGTTCTTAGACCAATATTGTGAACCTAGGCACCACCAGATCTGCGAATTGTCACGACCTTGTGCAAGGTCAGGCTCACCATCATCTTCTCCATCAAAAAGAATGATATCAATGCCGACGTCTGGCTTCAACTCCTGAGAAGCAATACTTCGGGCGATTTCAAGTAAAACTCCAACGCCGGAAGCCCCATCATTGGCACCGTCAATTGGCTCATCCAATCGTACAGTATCTTTATCTGCAATCCTTCGGCTATCCCAATGGGCGGCCAAAAGAATTCGCTTTGTAGCCTGAGGATTATAGGAAGCTATAATATTGCTTAAATCCCAACTCAATCCATCGTAGGTTTTGGCTTCAAAATCCTGTGATTGCACCGCGAAATCATAGCCTTCCAATTTCTGGATCAGCCAAGCTTTAGTGGCAGCATGTCCCGCTGTTTCAGGGACTCTAGGACCAAAATTCACTTGCTTTTGAATAAAGGCATAGGCCGAATCCGGATTGAATGTTGGATAGGGTTTAGCTACCAGCGGTTCAATTGCCGACTCTGCTTTTCTCTCTGGGGAGCTACAAGCTGCCGCAAAAAGTAAAACACCAAGAATGTAAATCCTATTCTTCATATGCCCAGTCAATTTTATCTTTCATGTCTTTGACCATAAAACCCAAGGCCTTCATACCTGAGCGGATTTCATCTACTTTGTCATAATTCCTGGCTGTTTTGGCTTCGGCATAAAGCTTTAAAAGTAGGTTGATCATCCCTTCTTGCGAATCTGGCTTCTCTTCGATCAATCCCAAAATATCGTCCATGAAGGTGATAAAAGTATGAATCAATTGATCAAAAACAGCTTTGCCTAAGGCTCCAGCACTTAACTGTCCAGTGTAAAGTGAATTGATTTTTTTAAGCAAATTAAACAAGTGACCGATAGCTTGGGCGGTATTGAAATCATCTTCCATAGCCCGATAAGCTGCGGCAATACTAGTTTGGATTTGCTTTACCTGCTCCTCATCCAACACCGCATCAGCCTCGTCAAAAAGTAGGGTTTTAGTAATTCTGAGCCCATTGATTAATTTCTTATAGCCTTTTTGAGCTGCTTGAAGTGCATCGTTGGAGAAATCTAGTGTGGATCGATAGTGGGCCGTCAGGATGAAATACCGAATGGTCATCGGACTATAAGCTTGTTCTAAGATGTCGTGACTTCCAGTGAATAACTCTTGAAGCGTGATGAAATTCCCTAATGACTTGCCCATCTTCTGCCCGTTGATGGTGATCATATTATTGTGCATCCAGTAGCGGGCTGGATCTTTATGATTGCAGGCGTTTCCCTGTGCGATCTCACATTCGTGATGGGGAAACATCAAATCCATTCCTCCTCCGTGAATATCAAACTGAGTTCCGAGATACTTCGAACTCATCGCCGTACACTCGAGGTGCCAGCCTGGAAAACCAATACCCCAAGGAGAATCCCACTTCATCAAATGTTCAGCAGAGGCGTTTTTCCAAAGTGCAAAGTCAACTGCATTTCGCTTTTCACCTTGACCATCCAGCTCTCTGCTTCCACTCATCAATTCATCGATGACTCGACCAGATAGCCTTCCATAGGGCGTTTTTTCATTGTATTTCAGCGTATCGAAATAGACCGAGCCATTGATTTCGTAGGCTAATCCTTCTTTGAGAATGGCTTCAACCAAAGCGATCTGCTCTGGAATATGGCCCGTGGCCCGGGGTTCAATGTTAGGTTTCCAAGTATTGAGCAAGGCCATATCTTTATGATAGGAGTCAGTGTATTGCTGTGCAATTTCCATCGGTTCGAGCTGCTCGAGTTTGGCTCTTTTTGCGATTTTGTCTTCGCCCTCATCTGCATCTCCTGTGAGGTGACCGACATCCGTGATGTTACGAACATAGCGAACCCGAAACCCTAAATAAGTAAGGTACCGATTGACCGTGTCAAAAGTGACTGCTGGTCGGCCATGCCCTAAATGAGCGTCGCCATAGACCGTTGGCCCGCAGACATATAATCCAACAAATGGAGGATTAATGGCTTCAAAAACTTCTTTCTCTCTGGAAAGGGTGTTGTATAACTTAAGTTGATGCGGTTTCATAGGGAGTAGGAGGTACTAAGCACAGTGTACCAAGTACGGATTATTCCGATTTTGGATCAGGCTGCAAAATAGGGGATTTGGAGGGGGAAATGAAAGTGTTTATATATCCTTAGAGGTTTATCTAACCTCCAAGGCTTTGTGAATAGTGAGGTCAAAGGGCTGTTGATTTGTTGAAAATGCAAAAATTCAAGTCTGAAGTCACCTCAATAAATATTGATCTTTTTTTAAAAGATTGAAAATTTATCAGATCAGTTCTAAATTAATTGTACCGGATTAAGATAATCCAGCTGATTCTAAAAGTTCAAGCAATTTAGCCTTAGGGATATTGTCAAAATCGCTTTTGTCAAAAATATGGATTAGGTAGACCTCTTTGTTTTGAGTGAAGAAATAAGAAATAACCCTTGTTCCACCTGGTTTCTACTTGTTTTTGCTACTTATTGCTAATCTGACTTTATAAAGATTTCCTCCTATTGAAATCCCTTCTTCGTGATTTCTTTCTAGTTTTTCGATTAGACTCAGTAAATCCTCTTTTAGTGAGGGATATTTTTTAAAGAGTTTTTTGAAAAACTTTTTAAAATTCGGTTTGAGAATTACTTCATAGCTTATTCAAAAAATCTCTTGCTTTTTCCTTTTTCAGTTCTCCCTTCTGAATCTTTGTCACCTGAACCAAGCTCGATTCCAATTCCTCTGAGAAATCCAGAAATTCTTCTTTATCAACCATTTTAAATTCAATTCCTTCTTTGCTCAAAAAGTCAGTAATAGATTAGATTTGAGTTTTGTTTTTTGGGTAGGCTTTGATTCTGATCGTTTCCATTTTTTACTCAATTTACGAGAAAGGTGAAAAATAGGACTAGTTGGACATTAAAAAGTTTTGAATAGGGAAGGATTATCTCAGGGGATTTTATCTTGAAATTGCCTATATGATTCTCTATTTTGCTCTTTCTACCCTTTTGATAATCAATAAATTGAATAAGTGCCCAGCCCTTCAGACGGGACTGTTTTATTTAGAGCCTTCAGTCCTTGTGCCTAGAATGGCCTTGAGGGGAAACTCAGTTGAGTACTCCACACAAACAGCCAAACAAATTATTTGCAAAAAAAAGACCTCTGATTTCCTGATACTCGGAACTCAAAGGTCTTACTACTAGCTACTAAAATATTAATACTTCTTTCGAAATCTCAAAAATCTTGATTCCTGGCTCTAAAATCTAATCTCTAGATTTAATGCTTAAAGTGTCGTACTCCCGTCATCACCATCGCCATTCCATTTGCATCGCAATAGTCAATGCTGTCTTGATCCTTGATCGAACCTCCTGGCTGAACCACTGCTGTGATTCCAGCTTCTTTTGCTATCTCCACACAATCCGGGAAAGGGAAGAAGGCGTCGGAAGCCATCACGGCTCCATTCAAGTCAAAGCCGAAAGCATTTGCTTTGTCAATTGCTTGAAGCAAAGCATCCACACGTGATGTCTGACCAACTCCGCTGGAGAAAAGTTGCGTGTCGTTGGAAAGAATAATCGTATTTGATTTGGTATGCTTACAGATTTTTCCAGCAAAGACTAAAGCGTCTTGCTCAGCTTCAGATGGCACTTTTTTCGTAGCAAGCTTGAAATCAGCTTTCGTTTCT
>JBDNIP010000625.1:0-2305 GCA_041688245.1 Algoriphagus sp. | reverse complement strand
AGTGGTATGATCTTTTTGACATCGCATCAAATTTACGGCATAATGATAGGCCATGGGTTGATTATTGGAAGTATAAACATCAAAAGCTCGACCGTAAGATTTTACGTGACCAAATAAATCATCCAGCAGATTATCAATTATGTATAGTGTTTTGCCAAATTTTTTTTTATCAGATAGTCCTTGAGCCATTGTCAATTTCTGTCTTGGCGTGAATGATGTCTCAGTATAAGATTAATTGATATTCAATCAATTACCCCTGATTAAATGCTGATTTTTCAGGGTCTAAAAGTAGAACTAGGGTGAAATTGCAAACTTCACCCAGTGCTACCCACAGACTCTTTACTAGACTAGACGAATGGGTAGCATTGACACGATAACAACTATTGTTCTCAGCATAATTCGATTGCAAAGGGCTAGACGTTATTCGTTCAGTAGTCGGAAGTAACTACGCATTCCTATCCTTTAGAATCCAGTACAGCTGTCAGTAGTTGTTCGTTCTGGTCAAAAGTGATTTTTGAGTTAACTTAGGATATATGGGATCCCGATCTTCTTATCGGGAAAGAAATGCCATACATTTTGACTTTTCAAGTGGTTGGCTGGGCAGATGGGTTCACGAGAAAGGTTTATCCTGACTTGATATTGGAGAATTTGATCTACTGCAGAAAGGAAAAGGACATTTATCTTTTTGGCTATGTGATCATGAGTAACCACGTTCACTTCCTCGTTCAGAAGAAAGAAAGCTATCGGATTGGGTTCGCGATTTCAAGAAGTCCACCAGCAAGAAATTGCTAAAAATCAATTCAAGCAAACCCTTAAGAAAGCAGAAAATCAATTTCAGTGTTTATCATTTAGCTTCTTCACCAATCCGCAATTTGGAAAGGCTTAAAAAAGCAGTAGATTCAAAAGAAAAAGGCTATGAAAAAACATAAAGTAATAGAAACGCTAGATCTTCTGCCAGATGAATTTAGTATTGAAGACTTAGTTGAAAAATTATTGTTTTTAGAAAAAGTTGAGAAGGGGTTACAAGATGCTGAAGAAGGAAAAACTATGAGCTTGCATGAGGCAAAAATGAAAATGGAGAAAAAATGGCAAGCCTCACAATAAAACTCACAGAATCCGCTTATTTGGATATTGAAGATTTAGGGAATTATGTGAGTCAAAGTTCCCCAAAGATTGGGAGGGATTTTGTCAACAAAATTTTCACAAAGATTGAAATCCTTTATGATCATCCGAGAATAGGCAGAAAAGTACCTGAGTTTAATAATGACAGAATTAGGGAACTAATGCAAGGTAAGTATAGAATTGTCTATAGGATCGTGAGTGATGACTTGATAGAAGTGCTTCGAATAATTCATGGATCAAGATTAATGGATTTGAAATAAAAAGGCTCAAAACATTATGCATAATCAAGACATCCAAGGATAACGAACTTTTCAAAAAACTGAATAACAACGTTTAGGAATTTCGAACTCTCCACAACAAAACCAAATACCGACTTTTTGCTTTTTGGGACAAGACAGATACAACTGAAACTGTCGTCATATCAACTCACGGGATTGAAAAGAAAACAGCCAAGACACCTAAAAAGGAAATTGGAAAAAGCGAACTGATAATGAAACAATATTTTGAGGCTAAAAAATAACGATACGGAAAATAAAGAAATGAAAACCTATGGTTTGGACGAAGTGACCGAAAAATACATCGGAAAAAAAGGGAACTCCAAAAAGAGATGAATTTGAAAACGAACTACGTCTTGACCTAATCGGCCACGCCATAAAGCAAGCACGGAAAGAACGGAATTTGACACAAACACAGCTTGGGGAATTGGTGGGTGTACAAAAAGCACAGATTTCTAAAATAGAAAACAATTTGACCGACGCCAGATTTGAAACAATTCTTAAAGTTTTTAAGGCATTGAACGCCAAAATTGATTTTAATGTCGAACTATTGAACCAAAATCTGAACTTAATATAAACTGCGGAAAAGCACTACACACATCGAGTAAACTGCCTCGCCACATTTCTCTAGCGAGGTGTACCTCCCAAATGAGCGTAGTTTGAAAGGAGGGAGTTATACTAATCCGCAAACCAATCGGATGTAAAACACCCTTCTATCCATACCAGTTTGTAATTGAATAGTGCCAAAGGCATTGATGGAATTCGGTGCTTTGGCTACGCTATTGAGTAGTTTTAAAACAATATGACATAAGTATTCCAGTTCAAAATAAAACCAAAGACGAAACCTTTGGACTTTGGACAAAACCAAAATGGAAGTCTTCGGCTTTTGCCATGGAGACTGCTCATTT
>JBDNIP010000624.1:0-1137 GCA_041688245.1 Algoriphagus sp. | reverse complement strand
GTATTGATTTTGGGACATTTTCCGGGATTAATGCTTATGCATTTTTTGTAATCTTGGCTTGTGTCTGCTATGGCTTCAACTTGAACCTGATCAAGTTCCGATTCGAAAAACTTAACCCTGTAGAAATCACTGCCATATCATTACTTGTGGTTCTACCCATAGCACTGATTTATCTTATGGCAGGCACAGATTTTTCATACAAAGTGACTCAGGTTGATGGTGCGCTCGAAGCTTTGGGCTATTTGACTATTCTTGGGGTATTGGGTACAGCTATTGCCTTACTTATTTTTAACATTATGGTAAAAAAAGTAAGTCCTGTTTTTGCCAGTTCAGTCACCTACTTAATCCCGATTGTGGCTATTTTTTGGGGAACCTTAGATGGTGAGGTATTATTTTTTGGCCATTATATTGGGATAGCTGCTGTTATTTTGGGTGTATGGTTTGGTAATCGGAAGTAATAAATCAAAATTAATTTTCTGCGTAATACTTCTTCAGCTCCTTCTTACTCATTTCTAATTCAATGACTGCTTTCGGATGAAACACCTCGATCTCAAGCGTTTTTGAGATCGCTACATTCCCCTCAGGTGTGGAAAACTTAACTGGTATCACACTGTACTTAAATTTATCTGCTCCATCTTTTTCAGTCCTCAAAGTCACTAGTCGGATATGTGAACCAGATCGATAATTTTCGCCGGCAGATTCCGCCAATACATCGCCGGGAAAAACTAAGTCGCCAACTTTCACCTTTTCAGAGCCATGCTTCAATACCATCAGTTTGGTGATCGATCCATCCTCATGGTAGATTTCGATATAATTTTCACTTCTGGCGAAGTCAAGATTTTCCTTTGTTTCATCGTTACTCATTCTGACTTCAGCGATAATTCCTTTTCTAGGAGCAACAATTTGGGTAGGCCCCTCAAATCGAAACGAAACCCCAACATACGCATCGTTGGAGCGATTTGTCCCAAGTTTATTTTCAAGATGGACCATTTGTACGGCGGTAACTTTTATCCCGGCAACAACTGGAATTAGGTAGATGGGATCTTCTTTGCTTTTACCATAGACATTACCTTTCCCAAAAGAATAAGAGTAATTATAACTTGTTGCTCGGCCGGCAATAGTCGGTCTCAGCCGGGT
>JBDNIP010000623.1:0-1729 GCA_041688245.1 Algoriphagus sp. | reverse complement strand
TTGACGGACAATAAAGGCCGAGTTGCAAACTTTAAGAATACGATCATCATTCTGACTACCAATATCGGTTCGCATTTGATTCAGGAGCGATTTGCTGAAATGGAAGATTGGAACAGAGAAGAAATTCTGGAGAAGACCAAAGCCGAAGTTTATGACTTGCTGAAAAAGTCGGTGAGACCTGAATTCCTAAACCGGATCGATGAGACGATCATGTTTGAACCGCTGGGTAAAGATGTGATCCGAAAAATTGTTGATATCCAATGGAAAGAAATACAGAAGCGATTATCTGAAGCAAATATAGAAATCGATGCTACGAAAGAGGTATTGGATTACTTGGGAGAAGTTGGCTTTGATGCAAACTTTGGAGCTAGACCGTTGAAGCGTACCATGCAGCGATTGGTCTTAAATGAGCTTTCCAAGCAGATCCTTTCTGGATATATCAAAAATGACTCTGCCGTATTGGTTGATCTGGACGCTGATAAGCAGGTGTATTTTAAGAATGTGGGAGAAGAAGTCGAAATAGAAAAATAGGCCTTCGTTGAGATAATGCTTCGCTGAAATACAGCTGTGCCGGGATAGGCTTCGCTAAATATACCTTCGGTGAAATAAGGCATCGCCGAAATAATGAAACCCTTGAGGTCTTTTTCTGACCTCGAGGGTTTCTTGTTCTGTGGAGTAGGTGGTCTACCCCCCAATCCAATCCAGATAATTTCCAGAATGGATCACCTCGTACCTTGCCTGAGGATAGGCTTTGGCCCAAGCTGCTGGAACTTTGACTTTTTTTGTGAGCTGGTATTTGAATTCAAAAGCTCGGAGTTGATCGCCTTCTTCTTCTATCCAGTCGATTTCCTGTTGATCGTAGGTTCTCCAGAAGTAGTGATTGCAATGAATCTGGCGGTAGTTGAGATACTTCTTTCGCTCGATCGCCAGGTAGTTTTCCCAAAGTTCGCCCACATCTGCACGGAGATCGAGCCGATTGAAATTCTGGATAATCGCATTCCTCACGCCATTGTCATAGAAATACCAACGGCTGTTTTTTACAATTTCTTTGTGGAGATTTCTGCTGAATCCTCTGATTTTGTACACTACAAACACTTTGGAAAGTAAGTCTAAGTAACGCTCTACGGTGTTTTTTGACATGCCCAGTTGCTTTCCGAGTTCTTCCAGTGAAACTTCCTTACCCACTTGAAAGGCAATCAAGCGAAGGAGCGCATAGAGTTTGTCGGAATTCTTCACACCATCGACCATCAGAATATCCTTTAGGAGGTAATCATTCATAATCTGGTAGAGATAGTCTTCTTTGTCTTTCCAGTCGGCGATTCTGCTGAGTTCTGGATAGCCACCGAAAATCAATCGTTCTTCCCGCTTTTCCAAGGTGGTTTTATAATCTTCAATTTTCGCAAATTCCAGTTGTGCCAAAGGGAAAAGTAAAAGCGTACTTTTTCGACCGACGAGCGGTTCGCTCACTTGCTGATGCATATCAAACGAAGAAGAGCCTGTAACAATGACTCGAATTCCTTCTATAGTATCCACAATCAACTTCAGAATCATCCCAATATCAGGAATATGCTGTGCCTCGTCAATTACCAAAAGTGTCTTTCCGGCAAGTAGCCGACTGTAGTTTGCCACAGATCGCTCTTGTAATAGGGCAGCGTCGACTACATCCTCCCCATTGAGTACCAGCGTTTGCAGCGGATCTGTAGTCTTCAGGAAATCGCGAACAAATGTA
>JBDNIP010000622.1:0-3731 GCA_041688245.1 Algoriphagus sp. | reverse complement strand
CGGAGATTCTGCCAAAATTTCTTGAGCTTGACGATTTTGATATTTGGGGCGCTATTAAACTTTGGAAAAACCACTCCGACTATGTGCTCAGAAATATATCTCAGATGTTTTTGACTAGAAATCTATTCGAAATTGATTTACGCACCGAAGCTTTTTCCAAAAATCAAGTGGCAAAATTCAAAGAAAAGACACTACTGAAACTTCAGATCCCTGCAGGAGATATAGACTTTTTCTTTTCGCATGGTGTCGTAAGCAACTATGGCTATGTAATGGAGGATCGGATCAATATCTTAACAAAAAAAGGCGAAGTCATTGACGTAGCTAAAGCAGCAGATCTACCGAATATCAAAGTAATGAGTAAAATCGTGGAAAAACACTACATCTGTAAAGCTAAAAGTGTAATTTTGAACTAGAAAATAAATTTAATTACGATGAAGTTTTCACTCGCTCAAATAGCTGGGATTCTAAATGGAAAAGTTGAAGGTGATGAAACCATCACCGTAGATCGTCTGGACAAAATCCAAGAGGGTAAGTCTGGCGGTATATCTTTTTTGGCAAATGAAAAGTACACTCCTTATATCTATGAAACTGAAGCTACAGCAGTCATTGTATCAGCAGATTTCATGGCAAGCAAACCAATTAAAACTAACCTTATTCGGGTAGAGGATGCCTATAGAGGCTTTACCTTGCTTTTGGATGCTTATTCTAGTTTGATGAAAACTGGAATAGAGGGAGTGGAAGTTCCATCTTTTATGGATCCTTCCAGTACAGTAGGTGAACACCACTACAGAGGGGCTTTTTCTTATATCGGCAAGAACTGTTCGATAGGAAACCATGTGAAAATTCATCCTCATGCTTTCATTGGGGATCGGGTCCAGCTCGGGGATCATACCATAATTTATGCTGGAGCAAAGATTTGCGCAGATTCTAACATAGGAAAGTACTGCGAAGTCCAATCAGGGGCGGTGATAGGATCAGACGGCTTTGGATTTGCTCCACAGCCTGACGGAACTTATAAAGCAATTCCACAAATCGGGAATGTAATTCTTGAAGATCATGTCAGTGTCGGAGCTAATTCAACTATTGACTGCGCAACTATGGGGTCTACAATTATACGAAAAGGTGTAAAAATTGATAACCAAGTCCAAATCGCCCACAATGTGATTATTGGAGAGAATACAGTAATCGCCTCACAAACTGGTATTTCTGGGTCCACCGAAATTGGTAAAAATTGCATTATAGCAGGTAAAGTTGGAATAGTGGGACATCTAAAAATTGCCGAAAATACAAATATCGGCGCCAACACAGGTGTTACGAAAAGTATCGTTACTGCTGGCCAAACTTTGTTTGGATACATTGGAATGGACATTAAGAACTTTTTGAAATCTTATTCCATTTTTAAAAATTTAGAAGGCTTGGAGAAGCGATTGAAAGAACTGGAAAAAAAGCAGTAAATTTGCAGCCTTTGCTGAGATGAACGCTTTAACTATGAGATGAAAGTAAAACAACACACTATTCGGAAGCAGGTAGAATTATCCGGGGTAGGTCTGCACACTGGGGTAATTTCCAACATGATTTTCGTCCCAGCACCACCAAATCATGGTATTAAATTTCAACGAGTTGACTTAGACGGAAGACCAACTGTCGATGCAGACTGTGACCTTGTGGTCGATGTGTCAAGAGGAACTACACTAGAGCAAAGTGGCGCTAGAGTCTATACTGTTGAACACGTATTAGCAGCACTGGTTGGATTAGAGATTGACAATGTTCTCATTCAATTAGACGGCCCAGAGCCTCCGATAATGGATGGATCTTCAATCCAGTTCATCGAAGTGCTTGAAGATGCGGGACTTGAAGAGCAAAATGCATTACGAAGATTCTTCGAGGTTCAGGAAAGTATCCAATACAGAGACGTGGCTCGAGAGGTGGAAATAGTGGCATTACCTACTGATAATTACCGAGTAACTGTAATGGTGGACTATAACTCTCCAGTATTGGGAAGTCAGCATGCATCGATCACGGATATCAGTCAATTCAGATCAGAAATAGCCTCTTGTCGAACCTTCTGCTTTCTACATGAGCTAGAAATGCTCTACAATTCAAACCTGATCAAAGGAGGAGATTTAAACAATGCAATTGTAGTAGTAGACAGAGTGGTCGAAGAAAAAGAGTTAGTACACTTGGCGAAGATGTTCAATAAGCAAAAAGTTGAAGTCAAAAAAGAAGGGATCTTAAATAACGTTGACCTTCGCTATAAAAATGAGCCAGCGCGTCACAAACTATTGGATGTAGTTGGAGATCTTGCTTTGGTCGGAAGGCCACTGAAGGCACAAATCTTAGCTGCAAGGCCCGGACATGCTGCTAATGTTGCTTTTGCTAAAAAATTAAAACGTGCGATGGAAAAGTCATCCAATTCCCACATCCCCTATTATGATCCAAAACTGCCGCCAGTGATGGACGTAAATCAAATCAGTAATATTCTCCCTCATCGATACCCTTTTCAGCTTATAGATAAGATTATTTATCTAGATGAAACAGTAGTAGCAGGAGTGAAAAATGTAACGATTAATGAACCATTTTTTATGGGACATTTCCCTTCAAACCCAGTCATGCCTGGCGTACTACAGGTAGAAGCTATGGCTCAGACTGGCGGTATTTTAGTCCTTAGTACAGTAGAGGACCCAGAGAATTACTGGACCTACTTCCTTGGTATAGAAAATTGCAAGTTCAGAAAGATGGTTCTACCCGGTGATACGCTTATTTTTAAATGCGAATTATTAGCTCCTATCCGAAGGGGAATCGCAAAAATGAAAGGTGAGGCTTATGTAGGCAACACTTTGGTTTGTGAGGCGGTAATGACTGCTAGCATAACCCGCAAAGAATTATGATTAGTCCTATGACTCAAATAGATCCAAAGGCTCATTTGGGAAAAAATGTTCAAATTGATCCATTTACCATGATTCATGAAAATGTAGAGATTGGAGACAATACTTGGATAGGATCAAATGTCACGATTTATTCCGGTGCGAAAATTGGTAAAAATTGTAAGATCTTCCCTGGATCAGTGATTGCAGGAGTTCCCCAAGATCTGAAATTTCAAGGGGAGGATTCGACAGTCATTATTGGAGATAATACTACCATCAGAGAGTGTGTCACTATTAGCAGAGGAACTGTTGACAAGCAAACCACAGTAATTGGCAGTCATTGCCTCTTGATGGCATATGTACATGTGGCTCATGATTGTGTCATTGGAAGCAACGTTATTATTGCAAATGCAGTACAAATAGCCGGGCATGTAGTGATTGATGATTGGGCAATTGTAGGAGGGTCAAGTGCAATACACCAGTTCGTAAAAATTGGTATGCACTCTATGATTTCAGGAGGTTCACTCGTCAGAAAAGATGTGCCTCCATTTACAAAAGCTGCTCGTGAGCCACTCTCTTATGCAGGAGTCAATTCACTGGGATTGAGAAGAAGAGGTTTTTCAAGCGAATCAATTTCGCATATTCAGGAAGTCTACCGATTCTTATTCTTGAATAGTATGAACAACAGTAAAGCTTTGGAAGAAATCGAAGTAAACTTACCAGCGACTAAAGAGCGAGATGAAATTTTGAATTTCATCCGATCTTCAGAACGCGGAGTAATGAAGGGTTATATTAATTAATAATGATAGAAATCCAATTTGAAGAGGCCTCAAAACGCTTCCAATATGAATGGATTTTCAAAAATCT
>JBDNIP010000621.1:0-1847 GCA_041688245.1 Algoriphagus sp. | reverse complement strand
TCTTTTTCTTTGAGGTACAGCTTATTCCCTGTTTGCCGGTTTCTTTACCCCCTACCACAAACTCATCGACGTTCACCCGTCCAGCGATTGGATTGTTGCCGCTGGGTTTCATCGCTTCTCTTACTTTGTGCATAAATAATCCAGCGGTATTCTCCGTTATTCCATACTGCACACCAGTGTAGCTGGCCGAGCGGCCTTTAGTGGTTGTAGCCATCTCAAAACAGATAAAAAATGCTTTCCTCAATCCAAATTTGACCTTGTGAAAAAGCGTATTATTTGTTGCTGATTGTGTATGGCTGCATTTATTACAGGTTCGAGTATGATTTTTCCGAATCTGGCACTTCGTGTACTCGCATTTTTTGGACTTACAGCTATCTGAAAAGACTAGTTCAGCCAAATATGACCTACAATCATCGTCAGTTTTGAACCTTTCGCAAAACGCTAGGAGCTCCTGACCTTTAAAAATATCCATTGATTCTGTTTAAATTGACTTAACTATATGTGCTTACCTACTGACCTAAGTCATCCTATACCCTTACTCTGGTTCATAAGACTCTTTACAACCCAATAACTAAATATTTAATCCGATTTTGGTTATAAGAACTTTTATTATTCTGCACCCGGTTAGGATTCTCGTAGAAATTGTTCTCTTTTAGTTATTCGTGAATAAGACCGTTCCTGAGTTAGAAAATTTTAAGATAAAAATCCTACTATTCGAGCTGGACTTACAGCAACAGTTATTCGAAATTATGAGTATCCACTATACAACTTGAAGGTGGAAGCAACCAAAATATAATTTGGGTAAAAATACCAATTAGGCACTTTGGTCTTTGGTCTTTCGTACTAAAATTGAAATAAAATAAGGCCATTGGTATAATTACAGCTATATATGTTCTTTATTTTTGCTTTATTGAGGATAACTTGACTAGTCAAATAATATCAGCAGGAATTTATGTAGCTAACGCGTTGATAATAAAGTTACTGAAGATCAATATGCTGAAGTTAAGTAACTGATGTAATACTAGAATAATTGACCTACCAATTACGGAAATTTTTGACCTAAAATTATAAATATCTCAACCTATCGAGCTCTTCATTGGATATTTACAGATAAAGAAGCATTTTCAACACATGATCTATCAGCACACAGTAGGAAATTTCAATTTCACCTTTCCTGACCTCAAGACTGTTTTGGCAAAAGCAACTCCTGAAAGATCTGGAGATCAAATGGCTGGATTGGCAGCTCGAAACGAGCAGGAGCGCATAGCAGCCAAATTAGTTCTTGCCGATATTCCACTTTCCCAATTTCTAAACGAGGAAATCATTCCAGCCGAAACTGATGCGGTTTCAAGATTGATTCTTGACGAATTTGACTCCCAAGCTTTTCAATCCATTGCTCATTTGACAGTCGGAGGATTTCGTGATTGGCTACTGGCATACGAAACTGATGGGATCAAACTCGCTCAAATTTCCCCTGGATTGACTCCGGAAATGGTAGCCGCTGTCAGCAAAATCATGGCAAATCAGGATCTGATTTTGGTGGCTTCAAAAATTAGAGTGATCACCAAATTCCGAAACACCCTCGGGTTGAAAGGTCACTTTGCCACACGACTTCAGCCAAATAGCGCAACCGACGATGCCAAGGGCATAATGGCAAGTACCATTGACGGACTGTTGTACGGTGTCGGAGATGCGGTCATTGGGATCAATCCCGCTTCGGACTCAGCAGAATCCACACTGAAACTGCTGGACATGCTCGACAGATTGCGTCAGCAATACGACATCCCAACACAAACCTGCATCCTCTCACATGTGACCACCACGATCGACCTGATCAATAAAAATGC
>JBDNIP010000620.1:0-4781 GCA_041688245.1 Algoriphagus sp. | reverse complement strand
TTTATTTTCTCCCAATACAAATGCTGATGCATCCAAGTCAAAAGCTGAACCGGTTGAAGATGAGTTTATATCCCATCCTAAACCAACAGTGAATTTTGGGGCATTGATGGTTTCACGTTGCCCTTTTTGTAGATTGATTGACATAGTTTTTGATTTAAAATTTCGATATTATTTTTATATTCTCCTATTTGGTGGTAATTGTTGCTTATGGCCAGTTGAAATAATTCACGTAATTTAAATTGGTCAATATTTTCAACGATGTTAATAAATTCCTTTTCTGCTGTGTTTAACGTATATTTTATAATTCTAGTATTGAATCTAAAAGTAATCCGATTCATGATTTCGATAATCTCTTTGTTAGATTTTATTGCAAAATAATTGTAGTAGTTCTCGATATTTGGATGAATTGAAGTATTATGTAATTCAGCATAATATATGAACATACAATTATTTTTTCTGGAGTGTTGATCAAGGATTCTATTAATTATAACTTCATGACTACCAGTGATTTTTATATCATCAAGAAAAATACAATACTTTCCATCAATAAAGTTTTTGTCTAAATAATATGTATCGTTTGAAATTAACTGCATACGTTGTTCAAAATCCATACCTCCATAATCTTCGGTATAAGTTTGGTTTCTATATATTTTTGATTCAGAACATGCTTTTCTATTATTATGGAAAAGAAATTCATTAAGCTTTATCTTGAAAAATGAACACAAAGAGTTAGATGCTGTGGGTATCGACAAATATGGACTTGGAAGAATCACGATGTCCGTCTGTGATAAAATTAAGTCAGCGTATTCTTCAATAAACCCACTGAAAAGTTCATCCGCAAATTTTTCCGCATATAAGATATCTCCAAATTTAAACCAACTGTATTCGGCTGCATTGAATGGCTTGTTCTCTTTTGTAGAAATCTTATGAAGACTATATCTCAACCTCATTTTTATTTTAAATTAATATGGCGTTAAAACCTGAATTGATTGCTCCGTCGTAATCCGCAAAACGATTATCTCCGATATGAGCTATTTCTTTTTTTGAAATTTTTTGATGCTTTAATACATTCTCATACGCGTATTCGAAAACTTGTCTATTTGGCTTTGAGAATTTCATCTCATCTGAATACAGCTGAAACGAGAAGAAATCTGACAACTCGTAATGGAAAAGTAACTTTTTTAGTGCTGACCCTTTTATAAAAGCCGTATTACTCAGTATACTCATTGTTTTGCCCTCGGATCGAATTTGCTTGAATAATAAATTAATTTCAGGAAAAATAAGTCTAGGCTTATATTCCCAAAAAAGCTTTTCTGAGGATACGTAATACTGTTCTAATTGATCATTAGTTACTCCATTTATATCGATTTTCAGCGCGTTTAAAATAAGATAATATATCTGGTGAGTATGAATATGCTCTCCAGTCTTTTCACTGATTTGATTGCATAAACGATCGTAGTATCGGATCACATCGCTAACTCTCTCATTGCTAGAATCAATTGAGAAGAATTCTTTAAAAGCGATGTCTCTTTTCTTCTTAAACAATGGATTGGACCTTATGAGTGTCAGCCATAAATCGAAAGAGAAGTGCCTGTACAGTGATATATCTATTTCCATTACTTTTTTCCAAAAATCGTTTTAATTATCAGTGATCCTAATTTCCTTTCAATACCTGTTTTTGACGTTGGTACACCTGTCTTTCTGGCAAAACTTTGTTTTGCAGCTGTAATACCTACTAACCTTCTCCAAGAAAAGGAAAACCCAAATTTACTCATCGCTTTATCTTTATTTTACACTACAATATTTAATTCTGAAGGAGGAGGTGGCAACTCATTCAGTCCAGTTACCTCTTTGCCTGAATCCTCCACTTTAGTTGATGATACCCCGATTGATGCAGTTACCCATGCAAAAAATTTGGATATACTTTGACTGTCGGCAGTATCTAGACCTACTACATTATCAGTTATTTGCTTCAATATACTCGTATCTGCACCACTTCCTGCCGCACACGCAACTGTGAATGCAATCTTTCTTTTTCTAAATTCATTTAATCCACTTTGCCAATCATCAGTTGGTATGCCGTCTGTCATGATAAAAACTAATGGTTTCCAGTCTCCCTTTGTTTCAGCAGTTGTCTTAGCAACCTCATTATCAATACAATTACTAACCACTTTTAGCGCCTCCCCTAACGCTGTTGTACCCTGCGCGTGTATGTCCAACATTTGAAAAGCAGATAAATCTGTTAATGGGATAATCTGTCTTGCTGAACTATCAAATGTAATAACACTCAAATAAGCCGTTTCAATTGCTTGTGGGTTTTGCCGTAGTGAACTCATCATTACTTGCACACCATTTTTGACAGCTTCAATTGGCTCACCACTCATTGAACCTGATGTGTCTAAAAGTAGATATACTGGTAATCTTCTCATTTCAGTTATTTTTTAATTAGTGTATTTTTTGAGTATATCAACGAAATTATCTGTTTGGTGCGGTTCTCCAATGGCTCTAAATTTCCATCCTCCATCTTTTCTGTATGCTTCAGCAAATACCATTGAGCACATTCCGCTGAGCGAGGCATCACCTGATAGGGTGTACCTTGTTATCTCTTTTCCTTTAGCATCTATAGCACGGATAAAAGCATTTTCGACCATATTGAAGTGTTGGTTATTCTGTTTGCCCTGGTAAATTGAAATGACAAATAATATTTTTTGAAATTTCTCATCTAATGAATTTAGTTTGACAATTATTTGCTCATCGTCTCCATCACCAGCCCCAGTTCGATTATCTCCAGTTAGCCAAATATGGCCAGAAGGGTGCTTCAAGGAATTAAAGAATATTATATCTCCTTCAAAAAGCCCAATTTCTCTTCCATTGTTAGCTTTAACTGTTTTGCCGAGGTTTGCAACTTTTTCATTCTTATCCAATAAAAATGCAATAGCATCAAGGTCGTATTCTTTTTCCTTGCTGCCGCCCAAGAGCTTACCAAGAAACCCGCTCTCTTTTTTGCGTACATCCCAACCTAATCCAATTGTCACTGAGGAAAGGTCATAAACACTTTCTCCTTTGTCGTTTTTCCTAAGGTCGATCGTTTGACCTTTTTTTAAATTTATTGCCATGTTCTTTTTTTGATTTATTTAATGATTGTTCCATCAAAATATTTTTCAAGGAAGAATGCTAAATCAGCTTTGTAGCCAATTCCGGATGCTTCAAATTTCCAATTACCATTTCTTTTATAGAGTCTTCCGAATTCAACTCCTGTTTCAATTGAAAAATCTTCATCCAACTCGTATTTAGCAATTTCAACACCGTTTAAATCGTCTACAATTCTTATGTAAGAATTTCTTACCTGCCCAAAATTTTGTTTTCTAGCTTGAAAATCTTCGATTGTAACAACAAATAATATCTCTTGAGTTTCCTTACTAACTTTGTTTAAATCAATTTTTATCGCCTCATCATCTGCCCCATCACTACTTTTGCCATCAGGATCATCACCGGTATGTTCTAAAGATTCATCAGGTGACTTTAAATTGTTATAAAAAATGAAATGTGATTCACTTAATAGTTTCCTTTTGTCATTAATCATGATGGCTGATGCATCCAAATCAAAATCATGTCCTGTACCTTCATTTGGATCCCAGCCCAATCCAACTGTTATTTTACTTAGACCGATGTCAATTTTCTGACCTTTTTTTAAGTTGATTGCCATTTTTATTATTATTTAATTCAAAATTAAAATGCATAGTCAGTACCACTGGGTTCAGTAGAGGAATTGTCTGATTGCCGGACAATAAGTGAATAGGCTAGCACAGTGCTGCTCAATTCCTGGAGATCATCCTTGCCAAAAATTTCTTTGTAGATAAATCCATCTTCTAGATCAGCATAACTTTCGTCGGTTACCTCTTTTTCCTGGTTCCGGCGTTCTCCACAATAAAAGAAAGTCTCATATCTGCCGCTTGGTATTGGAAATATGTAGCTGTATCCCACTTTCATAAATACTTGTCTAATAACATGATACCCACTTTTGATTGCCATTAATACATCCAAATCTTTTAGTCCTATTACTTGTGTTGCTGAGTAACCAGTTATAGAACAACCTTTATTTCCACTAAAACAAGAGTAGTAGGGTGTAGCTATTTGGATTAGGAGATTATTGATGCATCGGTTATATAGTTCTCGTGCTTTTCTTTCGACTTTTTCTGCTGATTTTACTTCCTCCTCGATTCGTTGGTTTTCAGCGTTTGGCCCAATCCTTACTTGATCTTCAAGCTGTATACGATTTTCTTTCGCTTGAGCTGATTTACAAGCGATAAAGAGAAATGGAATAATGAAGATCAGGAGAAATAAACGCATGTAATTTTGAACTAAAGCTGATTTTATTTTATGTATTACACCAATAAAAGTCTTTTTTGACTAAACTAAAAATACCCTGAACGGGATGTTTTCGTGTCTAATTTAAACTAATTAATTAACAATAAATTAAGAATCTACTATTAAACGTATTTGTTGAAAAAATTGTGCTCCTAGACTAATCCGAAATAATAGATTAGAGTAAAGAAAACTTCCTTTCATTTGAAATAAAGCAAGTGATATCTGAGACGATGAGGAAAAGATTAATATATTTCGAAATCACCTTGCAGTAAATTTTATAGTTCCGTTAAAAAATGAACGTATTTTTATTGCTGAATTAAATGGTAATAGCTTACAAGTTAATCCATTATGTATACCTGCAATTGCACCAGCAAAAATCAAAAAGCGACTTACATATATGCTAAATGCAAGAA
>JBDNIP010000086.1:0-2744 GCA_041688245.1 Algoriphagus sp. | reverse complement strand
TACTCATCCAATCTTTGTGCGGAAGCAATTCGCACAAGACTACATAAGAAAAGAAGTGAAAGTAAATGTCTCATAGTTTCCTGTTTGTTAATTTTCGCTCTGCCCACCAGCTATACAGAACTGGGACGAGGAATAAGGTGATCAACTGAATCGTCATTCCTCCAAAAGAAGGAATCGCCATAGGAATCATGATATCAGATCCTCTTCCGGAAGAGGAAAGGACTGGAATCAATGCAAGCAGCGTGGTGGCAGTGGTCATAAGACATGGGAGCACACGCCTTCCTCCCGCTTCCAAAACCGCGGCTCGAATTTCCTTTACAGTCTCAGGACTATTGGATTCGAAACTTTGCTTGAGATACGAAGCGACTACCACGCCATCGTCTGTGGCTATTCCAAACAAGGCGATAAAACCAACCCAAACGGCTACAGAGAGGTTGTAGGATTTCATTTGAAATAAATCCCGCATTTCTGTTCCGAAGAAGGGGAAGTTTAGGAACCAATCTTGACCATAAAACCAGAGCATCAAGAATCCACCGGAAAAGGCCATCGCAATACCTGAGAATACAAATAGGGTAGTAGAGACTGACTTAAATTGAAAGTATAAAATCAGGAAAATAGCAATCAAACAAAGTGGCACCACAATAGCTAGTCGCTGTTCTGCACGGAGTTGATTTTCATAAGAACCCGAGAAGATATAGCGTACCCCAGCAGGCACTACCAATTCCCCTGAGTCGATTTTACCTTTTAGATAGCGCTGGGCATCTTCAACTACGGTCACTTCAGCAAAACCTGGCATTTTGTCCAGAAGGACATAGCCCACCAAGAAGCTGTTTTCTGCTCGAATCATATCCGGCCCCGCTCGATAGGTGATATTCGCTAATTGTCCCAATGGAATGTAGCTGCCAAGTGGAGTTGGCACTTGGATAGCCGCTATCGCTGTTGGATCATCCCGAAACCCCCTTGCATAGCGCACACGGATAGGATAGCGTTCGCGACCTTCGATGGTAGTGCTCAATTTCATTCCACCAATCGCCGTCTCAATAAAGTCCTGGACATCGACTACATTCATTCCATAGCGAGAGATTTGGTCTCTATCAATATCTAATTCCAGATAAGGCTTACCTACAATTCGATCTGCAAAGACCGCCTCTTTTTTTACCGATGGCACTTCCTTGAGGTATTCCGCTATCCTTATCCCAAACGCTTCGATGGTCTGAAGATCAGGTCCATATACCTTAATACCCATAGGTGCACGCATGCCAGTCTGAAGCATCACCAGTCGTGTCTCGATTGGTTGAAGCTTAGGCGCGGAGGTTACTCCTGGAATATTGATGACACTGATGATTTCATTCCAGATATCATCAGGAGACTGGATCTCAGTTCGCCATTGACGGAAGTATTCACCATCCTCATCGGGAATCAGATTGGAGGATTCGACTTTACTCGGCGTATTGAGACTAGGATCGTAGAATTCCCCCGATTGCAATTCATAAAATCCATCCCCATTTGTTTTATAGCGAAGTCGATTGCCACCGACATCTGTGGCATATTCTGATTTGTAGTTGATCGTGTTCTCAAACATCGACATCGGGGCAGGGTCAATGGCTGTTTCTGCCCGACCGGCTTTGCCTACGACTAAATCAACTTCGGGAATTGCGGTCACCAGCATATCCAATTGCTGAAGTACCTGTTTGTTCTCAGCGATACCCGAATGCGGCATAGTTGTCGGCATCAACAGGAAAGAACCTTCATTGAGCGAGGGCATGAATTCCTTACCCAATCCTGGGAAGCTATGGCTCAGGCTTGACCAGAAACCTGTCGCCCGGAGATTCCAGCCGATACGATCGGCGGAGTTGGAAAACACCCCGAAAACGCGATCAAATCCTAGCCAGATATTTACTCCGAGTAATACAATCAGAACCGGGAGGATCAGAAATTTGCCTTTATTATTGAGGCACCAAAGAAGAATCCTGGAATAATACCGGAGGAATATGGAGAAGAGACCCAATACCAAGCCGATGATCAATGCGATAAATAAGAAATTGATTAACAGACTATTGGTTACACCCAGCGGCAGCCATTTGATGGTGAGTAAATAAGAAATTGCAATCACCGTAATTCCAACTCGGATGAAATCTTGGTATGATCCAATGCGTTCTGGATAATATTGGATTAGCAAGTTTGCAATTCCAAAAGCAAACAATACCCAACCTGCCCAAGCCCAAACCGTAAGGGCAATGACTGGTCCCAGTATTACCAATGCGAGATTTAGATAAAGGCTTCTTTGTTTGCCTGAACTTTTCAAGGAAAAAATCCAATGAGAAAAGGCCGGCATAATCAAAAGTGTAAAAATCAATGCTGAGATCAGTGCAAAGGATTTGGTGTAAGCCAATGGCCCAAAGAGCTTTCCTTCCGCTGCCTGTAGCGTGAATACCGGTAGAAAGCTGACAATGGTTGTGCTGACTGCGGTAAGAATGGCAGAAGCTACTTCAGTAGTAGCCAAGTAAACCGTCTTCATTTTGGACTGACCTTCGGGTGCATCTTCGAGATGGCGGAGCACATTCTCATTGAGAATAATCCCCAAATCCACCATAGTCCCGATTGCAATCGCAATCCCCGAAAGTGCTACAATATTGGCATCCACTTCAAAGTATTTCATGAAGATAAAGCACATCAGAACTGCCAGAGGAAGTAAAGCAGAAAACCAGAATGAGGCGCGCAGATTAGAAACCAACACTACGATC
>JBDNIP010000619.1:0-12757 GCA_041688245.1 Algoriphagus sp. | reverse complement strand
GTGCAAAGGATGCAAACTGAATTTTATTCTAAAGGTATTTTAGACCTTGAAAAATTGAAGGTTGGGGATGATCTATTAAGAGAAGGTCTGATTCAGCGATTTGAATACACACATGAGCTTTCGTGGAATGTGATGAAGGATTTTTTGAGTGAAAAAGGAAATGTGGAACTCTATGGATCTAAGGATGCCACTAAGGCAGCTTTTGGGTCCGATTTGATTCACAACGGTGAAGTATGGATGGATATGATTCAAAGTCGGAATAAATCATCACATACCTATAATGAAGAAATCGCCGACAAAATTTTCGAGCTTATACTGGAAGAATATTATCAGGCTTTTTTGGATTTCAAAGAAACTATGGAAAAGAAACTAGCGCCTAACTCTTGATTAATATGTATGGATTGAGCGAAAAAGCGATTGAGAAATTAGTTGGAGTATTTGAACAAATGCCTGAAATCTCAAAAGTGATACTCTTTGGCTCTCGCGCAAAAGGAAATTTCAGAAATGGCTCGGATATCGATTTGGCACTTTTTGGTGACAAGCTTGATTTAAAAACACTCTTTAAAATAGAGATCGCTCTAGACGACCTAATGCTTCCCTGGAAAATCGATTTGGTACTCCACACAACTATAGACAATCCGCAACTAAAGGAACATATTTCAAGAATTGGTAAGGTATTTTTTGAAAGAAAACTGGCAGGAAAAACCTAGTACTTTCCTTATTCCGTACAGTTCTTGCAAATATCGATTTGGCTTCGATCTAACAGTAATTGCCTACGAAATGAAAAGTAGCTCGGCGAACGCCAGATAGATGCAAGAGACGTTTCTTTCAATTCCCCCATCACGTGTTTGGCATCCTTGTCAAAGCAACAGGGGACCACTTTCCCATCCCAAGTGACCACGGCGCCCTGCCACATCCGCCAGCATTTATTTTCGATTTTCTTTTTGATTTTCCATTGGCCATTTCCTACAGGAACATATCGTGAATAGCCCAGATCGGAGGGGATCAAATCAGATCCATATTCGAAATCATAAATCTGTATGGTTTTGAGTTGGAGCTCATCGACACCCATTTCTTTGGCCCAAGTCTTCAGCACAGGGATTTGATGTTCATTTTTTCCTGTGACCAAAAATTGGAGAATCACTCTTGGAAAATCTTGCTTCGCATTTTTTCGCTTGGTCAAAAGTAAATTCAAGCCCTTTTTGACTTTAGCTATCGAACCTCCAACCCGGTAGTCCTGATAGACTTCCTGAGTGATGCCATCCATGGAGACGATAAGTTGGCGAAGACCACTTTTCAGGATACCCTGTACTTGCTTTTCGCCGAGGTAATGGGCGTTGGTGGAAGTGGAAGTAAAAATCCCGGCTTGGCTTGCGTAATCGACCATTTCCAGAAATCTAGGATTCAAAAAAGGCTCCCCCTGAAAATAAAGGTGAAGCCATGTCAGGTGGCTTTTGACTTGGTCGATGACTTTTTCGAAAAGCTGATCCTGAAGCATACCTGTAGGTCTGGAAAAAGATCGTAAGCCAGATGGACATTCAGGACAGCGGAGATTACAGCTCGTAGTAGGCTCGATCGAAAGCGTGGTGGGATTTCCCCAAAGAATCGGCTTGCCGACCAGTCTGGAAATCTGGAATGAAACCCATAAAAGCGTATAATTCCGGACTTTCTTAAAAGTCAAGAATCGAAAAAATGCCCTTGCTGAGATCCATTGGTTAGTCACAACTGCAAATAAGGCAGGGGAATGGGAGAAAGCAAGACGGAAAGGCTTAAGTGCGAAATCTCAAATCTGAACTCTGCCCCTCATAATTTTTTTTATATGTATCCGCTTACATTCACGTAGCCAAATTTGAAACTGATTTGCTTCCTAAAATCCCTCCCGATATTCGGGACAGGCTCTTGCCCCCTTTGCGAAAGGGGGAATTCGATCCAATTCCAAATCTAGATTTCGTTTTAACGGGAACGTGCACCTACGAGGATACACATAATTTTTTTTCAATATTCAGAAACGTAGTGACCATAAAGGTGAAGCATTAATTTTTACCCAACCTCAACGAAGTTCTGATCATACCTACAACCTGTTTTTCTTTTTTGCAATTTGTTACCTTATTAGCTAACTTTGGTAGGTGCCAGAAAAATTCATCAGAGAAATATTCTACTACAAAAACTTTTATTTTGACTTCTTCAAAACGTTGAAGCCGGAGGTCAAAAAGAAAATGAACTGGACCCTCCAACTTATTTCAACATTAGACAGAATTCCCAAGAAATATTTTGATCATATGACAGGATCTTCAGGAATTTTTGAAATCCGTGTAGAAGTTGGCTCTGATATTTTTAGGGTATTCTCATTCTTTGACAAAGGGAAATTGATTATTCTGCTGAATGGTTTTCAGAAGAAATCTCAAAAGACTCCAAAGAATGAACTGGAACATGCTGAAAAACTTAAAAAACAATATTTCGATGAAAAAGACGACTGAAAACCTTACCTCATTTTCCAACCATTTGGATACTCAATACGGAAAAACCGGAACTAACTCTAGAGCTGCTTACGAAGAAGGCTTTGAAGCTTTTCGACTTGGCGTGATGATTCAGGAACTTCGCAAAGGTCAAGGCTTAACGCAGGAACAATTAGCAGAAAAATGCGGCACAACGAAGACCTACATTTCAAGAATTGAGAATAATGCGAGTGATATTAGACTTTCTACCCTAATGAGAATTATTCGGGAAGGTTTGGGTGGACAACTAAAGCTCAGAGTTGATCTTCCTTAACTGGCTAAGGCACTTTGGAAAGTAATCTATTTTTTTTTAAGTTTTGCTGTAAAATTAAAAAGCGATTATACAAATCGGGAGAGAAAGCAAAAAAACAAGAGGAAGACAGATAAAAAAAAATTAAGCTTAAAAGCCCGCAGATTTCGCCCAACAATTTCTCCGTAAAAGCAAAAAAACCGACTTGAATCGTAAGTCGGTTTTTTATCTAAGAGTCTAACTAATCATTTACCCTCTGGCTTGTAGATTGCTCCAGTTGCAAAATCTACAATGACTCCTGGGAGGAAAAGTAAGATATCAGCGATCAGTGCGCCAACTCGTACTTCACGTTGAGGCTCACCTGCAGCAGGTTTTGTTCTCTGATATTCTGTTACTTTTCCGCCGAATACGGTAGCACAGCCTGACATAGAAAATACAAGAAGTGCAATTGCTAAAATGTTACTGAGTTTTTTCATTTTTTGTTTTGGATTAGATATGTATTTGAAATGTGATCGTGAAGTCCTTTGCCTGTGATGAAATAAGATAAGAAATAAAGCGGAATAACTCTACCCAAGGTTCTCAAGAGCATTTGCCAGAAAGTCGGCCGGTGATCTGAATCACTATCGGCAACTCGAAATCCAGTCAGGTATTTCCCGGGAGTTTTTCCAAGAAAATATTCGAAAAGGAAGTAGTTGACAAAATAGAGTCCCAAAAGTATTTGCTTTATCAGATGGGTTGAGAAGAAGTTATTATTCAGAACTAAGAAAAAGACCACAATCAAGAAAAAGACCACAGTATCTATTAGAAAGTGAATAATCCTGCTTTTGAGAATCATTTTAAAGCTATTTGGATGTGATTAGATACGAGTTAAAAACAACTACTCTACATAAATGAATTACAAGTTATTGATAAATAACTGAAAAATTATTTTTTTTTGGAAATTGATTACAAGAAGTAAAACCAAAAAAGTCGATTATGAAATAAAGTCGGATTTTTTGGTTTGAAATTCCCGACCCCGTGCTTCCGGCAAGTCCATTTAAAACCCATAATGCAATTTTGGTTTTTCATTAAACACAAAAAGCCGGATGCTCGCTTAGCATCCGGCTTTCTAATTTCTATCTGAGATTTCTATTCTTTCAATCCAGTATTCATCATAGGCACCGGCTTAGTCCAAGGACTTACATCCAGCTTTCTTGGTGTTGGCAAGATTTCATCCAGTGTGTTTCCATCGTAAACTCGACCATTTTTCACCACATGTGTGATGGTATTCGTGTTTCGGATGTTTTCCAACGGATTAGCTTCCATGATTACTAAGTCAGCTAGTTTTCCCGCTTCGATACTTCCCAATTCCTTATCTAATCCTAGTGCCTCCGCTCCAAGAATAGTCGCTGTCTTCAGTGCATCCATTCCACTCATTCCTCCACTAGCCACTGACCAGAGTTCCCAGTGGTAGCCCAAGCCTTGCAACTGACCATGCGAACCTACACCTGCCAAGCCACCTTGGTCTACTATTGCTTTGATGCCTTTAGCATGATCTTCAAAGACATGATCTTCGGGTGCAAACCAGCCACCCAATCCACCTGCTCTTCTTCTAGCTTTAGAATTGAGCTCTTCGTAAGGGGTAAAACGATTCAGTTTTGGATCATGTAATGGGCTCTCAGTGGTGTAATAATAGTTTTCTGCCCAAGGTCCTCCATAAGCTACGAGCAAGGTCGGTGTAACCGCCATTTTGCTTTCTGCAATCGTCCTAGTCACATCCGAGTACAATGGATAGATCGGAATCGCATGCTCATGACCAGGATAGCCATCAAATAGCTGAGTCATATTCAATTTGAAATCCAGGCCTCCTTCGGTAGTTGGCATCAATTTCTGCTCTTTCGCAGCCATGATTATCCACTGACGATGTTGTCTGTTTCCGACCAAATACATCTTGATGTATTGGGTATTATAATACGTACTGTATTGCTTCAGAATGTCCTTTGTTTGCTCCAGCGACTTTAGATTATACATCCAATAGCCAACGCCAGGACCTGTAGAATAAACTCGTGGACCTGGAACCATCCCAGCTTCTACCATATCGCTGTAGGTAAGTACATCAGTAGTTGCAGTTTGAGGATCTCTAGTGGTGGTCACTCCATAGGCAAGATTGGCAGCATAGATCCAAACCGAATTTTTATGCAAACCCCAAGTAGGCCACATGTGGGCATGGGTATCAATAAATCCCGGGGTAATCGTTTTTCCCGTAGCATCCACGACTTTGGCATCGCCCGCATCCAATGTGCCGGTCTTTCCAACAGCTTTGATCCGGTTATTTTCGATCAGGATATCTCCATTTTCGATGATCTCATTCCCTTTCATAGTCACGATCCGGGCATTCTTCAGTAAAATACTTCCTTTAGGAGTATCCTTTGCAAAATAGACTTTCACCTGACGCTCTTCGGGCTTGTAAGTTTCTTTCTCCTTTTTGTCAGCCTTATAGCTACTGTCTGCTTTTGCCTTTTCTTTATCATTTTTCAACAACTCAGCAATGAGTTCCTTTTGCTTTTTGGCAAGTGAGTCAGCAGTTTTTACAGCTTCAGGGCCTAATGCTTTTAAAACAGAAACACTATCTGCATCAGTCCTCATTTTCTCCTTTTTGGCAGCCTTTACTGAATCTTCTACCAACTCAGCTTTGGTGATGTCATAGACCCAATGTGCATTTCCAAGAGACCAATGTACTTTTTTGCCATCTGCTTCCCAGGCTGGCCATTCTCCACCAATCTCAGTCAACTGACGCGAAGGGAAATTACTTGAGGAAGGATCTCCCACATTGATAGTAGGTGTTTTACCCACCTTGGGGATGGTGATTACATAGACATTATTGTTTACTTGTGCCAAGGCCAAATTTCCCTCAGGTGCCATCAAGATTGTACTGGCGCTAGCTGGCTGCATGGTTGGTTCCTGCGAATTAGACCCTTCAGCTAGCATGCAATAATTCACTGCATCGGCATTTGATCGAGGCATTCCCATGATATATTTCACGGTGGAAATCTCTTCCAGATTGGCGTGATCGTGTGAATCATGATCTCCAGCCGCTGAGCCAAAAGGCGTGATTCCAGTGATCTTCGCGTAGACCTTCTCATCTTTTCCTTCCCAGTTTACAGAAAGTAATGCCCCACCTAATCCATTTAAGTAGATTCTACTCGGATCTTTGGTGAAGTGTGCATTTCCGTAATTGGGTGCATCCATGATCTTTTTCAATTCCCCACCAGCAGCTGATATCCAAACCAGTTCTGCTTCAGAACCAGAAAAACCCGGACCTTCTGCATCCTGCAGTTCTCTTCTTGGTCCTTTGAAAACAACAATTCGATTGTCAGGAGACCATGCTGGGCCAACATAAAGTGCTGCTTCTTTGGTCAACTTTGTAATTGTTCCTTTGCCTGCTAGAGACGCTTTGTAGAGATGACCGCCATCAGTTTCTGACCAAGTGGTAAATACTAATTGAGATCCATCGGGACTCCAGGAAGGCATCGCTTCAGTGAAGTTGTTGGTGGTAATTCTTTTTGGTTCGCCATTTGGATAGTCCATCACATATAATCTGTTAAGGACGGTAAAAGCTAACTTTTTACCATCGGGAGATGGTACTCCGTCACGAATTTGGGTGGCGAGTTTGGCGGTAGTATCCTTGATTTCATACTCAAAATAAAGTCTCGGCCCCATTGCCAATTTCACATCTACTTCGAAAGGAATTTCAGTTGGAGCAACTCCGGCTTGGACAGGAATACTCCAGATTTTTCCACCGTAGGAGGCAACTACATTTTTGGAATCTGGTGTGAAAGCCATTGCAGGCAAAACTCCCTGTGGCGCGATAGACTCTTGATCGTCGCGCTGAACTGGATAAGCTAACCAGCGCTCATCGCCAGATTCAAGATTTCTCAAGACTAAGCCGGTTTTATCCTCATATCGAGTACCATAGGCCATGTACTTGCCATCTTTACTCAATGTCGGGGTAAATGCTGAACCGTATCTGGAAGAGATATTAGTGATCTTACCTTCTTCAAGGTCGTACGTACCAAGCTGGTATTGTGGCAAAAGCGCATTGTAATTCCAAGCTCCGGTACGGTGTGAGAAATAGACTTTTTCCCCATCGGAACTGACTACAGGATCAATGGTCTTCATGGATGCCGGAGTTTCATTGAGTTGAATCCCTCCGCCACCGTCTTTGTGGTACATCCAAAGCTTATGGATTCTTCGGCCTTTACTGACTACAATATATTCGCCATCCGGCGTCCAGGCAGCTCCGGGAACATCCCCGTTTTTATCTTTGGTGACTTGCACGGTGTCTTTTTTCACCATGTCGATGTACCAGAGGTTATCAGAACCCGCACGGTCGGAGGTGAAAAGTATTTTTTCACCGTCTGGAGAAAAACGTGGGTGAGTTTCGTAAGCAATTCCAGTGGTGATTGGGATAGCTTTTCCCCCAGAAATCGGAATCGTATAAATGTCTCCCAAAAGGTCAAAAGCGAGGGTGTTTCCGTCGGGACTGACATCTACACTTATCCAAGTACCTTCTTTGGTGTTGAATTTGACTTCCCGCTCAGGCTTGAGTGGCAGGTCTTTGAATTTTGGATAATCAAGTGAATCTTTCTTAATGCTATCAGGCAAAGTGACTGAGTCATTATTCATGGGAGAAACACCTGAGGAGCTTTTGGGAACTAAAGCTGCGAAACTCACGGAAATACCAAGAGCCACCAGCAAAGCTGAGTGTGTAATTTTTTTCATAACGTATGAATTGACGGGTAGCGTATTTAAGTAATGAAGCACATTAAATAGTAAGATTAAAAAAATTCGAGCGGCTTATTTTAATTTTATTCCACCTCGCATACATTGACGGCTAACGCTTTATTTTTTAACTCCATTTTTCCAATGCTATTGCATTTGAATTCAGGTGCCGCATGGGCAAATTTATCCAAAATCAAAATTTGTCCTGGATTTGCCTTGGATTGAAGCCTCGAGGCCACATTAACGGTATCGCCTATAACAGTGAAGTCAAGTTTTTTCAAGAAATTGATCCGATATTTCCTGAAACCATTTCGCCACTATTAATTCCGATCGACACTTTGGGTTTGAATCCTGATTTCTCCGAATAGACAGGAAGGGCATTCATTTTATTGCGAATGGCAATACAAGCTCGAAGTGCTCTGGCATGGTAATCATCTCCTTAGAAAACAGCCATGATCGCATCTCCGATAAACTTATCGATGATCCCACTTTCATTCATGATCTCCCGGACCATCAGATCAAAATATTCATTTAGCAAGCCTACCACAATGTTAGGCTCTTCGTTTTCAGAGATTGCCGTAAATCCGCATAAATCAATGAAAGCAACAGAGGCTTCGATCGTTTCATTTTCCCAGATTCCAGACTCGATCTCTTGATTGCTCATGAAGTTCAAGACCGTTTCATCCACATACATCTTCAGGATGTTGTTTTCTTTGAGTGCTTTCAAGGTGGATTTGACCTGATGAATATACTGGGTAGTCTTCTCGATGGTGATTTCCAAATCTTGAAAATCCACAGGCTTGGTGATGAAATCAAAAGCCCCAAGATTCATGGCGGTACGGATATTTTCCATGTCTCCATAGGCTGAGATGATGACAGTTTTCAGCAAAGCGTGCTTTTCTTTCACTTTGGATAGTAATGTCAATCCGTCCATTTCAGGCATATTAATGTCACTAAGGATCATATCTACGTCTTTATTCGCATCCAAGACTTCAAGTGCAATTCGACCATTCAATGAAAACAAGAACTCCAGTTCGCCTGCTCGGATTCGCTTCCGGAATTTTTGCTTGATTAGGATCTCCAAATCAGCCTCATCGTCTACTACCAATATCTTAATCATCCCTATTCGTTTCTATTTTTTTGTTATCAGACCCATAATTTCTCGCTTAAGCGAATCAAAATCAATAGGTTTAGTGAAGAATTCTTTTGCTCCAGAACTCATTGCCTTTTGATAATTCTCAGTGTCTCCGTAGGCAGAGATCATGCTGACATTAATCGTAGGAAACTTATCCTTTACTTTCTTCAATAATTCCAAGCCTGTCATTCCCGGCATGTTGATATCGGAAAAAACATAAACTACTTCTGGAGGCTCATCTTCATTCAGGATCTGAAGTGCCTCCTCTCCTGAAAAAGCAAATGCTAATTCTAAATCTCCGGAACGGACTTCCTTTCTGAATTTTTGTCGAAATAGTGTTTCAACATCTCTTTCATCATCTACAATTAGAATCTTTGTCATACTCCCTTATATTAAAATAATAATAAATTCTGTAAAATCATCTGGGACACTTTCTACAGACAGCTGACCATTATGCCCTTTGGCAATTATTTCATAGCTCATCGATAAGCCTAAGCCTATTCCTTTTCCTGCCGGTTTGGTAGTAAAGAAAGGTTGGAAAATCTTTGCTTTGATTTCTGCTGGGATGCCGTTTCCATTATCACGAACCCGGATTTCAACTCCTTTTTCTAATTTCTTGGTACTTACCCAGACTGTCGGTTTGTAATCCGAATGATTATTTTCCGCTTGGATTGCCAGTTCCTGCTGCTTTTCTGCAACTGAATGAAATCCATTGTTGATCAACTTGAATGATTTTCTGGAAAAGGGACTTCGGTTTTGCATTGACAGGAAAATATAAGCACCCCAAAAATCAGAACTACTGCTAACTCTCTTCCTATTTTTGTCTGAATTCTCATTTTTCGAATTATTATTTCAAATTGGTAACTCTATACTGATCTCTGTACCCACGCCTTGTTCGGAATGAACGTTAATTTCGCCAGCATGAGCTTTAATGATATCATAGCTGAGTGACATCCCCAGTCCAGTTCCCTGCCCAGTAGGTTTGGTAGTAAAAAAGGGTTGAAAAATTTTCTGCCTGGTTGCGTCAGACATCCCGATTCCATTGTCCTTTACCTTGATCTGTATATTATTTCCAAGTTTCTGTGTTGAAACCTCCACAGTTGGTTTGAAGGATTCCTTAGAATCTCCATCCTTTTTGAGTTGAGCTCTCCTTTGATTTACTGCATAAAAGGCATTGTTTATCAAATTCAAGAATACCCTGCCGATATCTTGGGAAATCAAATTAATCAAGGGAAGTCCTTCCTCAAAATGAGCTTTAAAATCGGCATTGAAGCTTTTGTCTTTGGCTCGTAGACCATGATAGGATAGCCGTAAATATTCATCCAACAGCTCATTGATATCTGTGGCAACTTTCAGCCCTGAACTGGTTCTGGAATGTTGAAGCATACCCTTCACGATTCCATCTGCTCGCTTTCCGTGGATATTAATTTTGGTAAGGTTAGATTTGATATCTGCTAATATTTCGGCTACCAATTCCTCGTCCCTTATTTCAGGAGCTTTTGCCCTTTCTTCCTCTAAATCAGCTATTAATTCATTACTGACTTCAGAGAAATTATTGACAAAATTTAAAGGATTTTGGATCTCATGAGCGATCCCGGCTGTCAATTCTCCAAGTGAAGCCATTTTCTCAGCATGGATCAATTGGTCTTGGGTAGACTTTAAATTATCGAGTGCTTTTTGCAGCTCTTCCTTTTGGTGGACTAGCTCCGCAGTTCGTTCAATCACCTGGACTTCAAGCTCTGCTTTAAGTTTGGCGGTAATTTCTAATTCTCGCTCGCGCTCAATAGACATTAAGCGCTCTTTCTCAAGTTTCTTGGCCTGCTTAGCATTATTGATCCACATGGCTATCGCCCATATGAAGGCAAAAATACCCGCTATTTCAAAATAGTCAGCCCGCTTGGCGTAGAATACTGGAAAGATCAATTCAACTAAATCTTTAATAATTTGAATTCCAATAATTGGAAGCCAGGCATAAAGTACTTGCTTTTTACCTTCAAATTCCGGTTTAGTCAATACTAAATAGCTTAATCCAGCAATCGGCAAAACGGAGACTAAGGAGCTTAGGATTCGATAGTCTTCATCAACTGATATATTCAAAATTAAGGATCCTACTGCTGCAAGAGCAAGTCCATTCAAGGCAGAATACCATTTGATGGGAGGCAGATCCCCTCTTCGTGGCTTCTTGAAAAAGAGAACTAGAAAAAAAGCGATAATATTTATCGTATTCATAATCCAGAGTTTATCAATTTACTTTTGTTTCTTATTCTCCAAAAGGTAAGGTAATTATAAATTCTGCACCTTGTTTGATTTCACCTTCTCCAGACTTAGGCGGTGATTCTACAGTAAAATCACCTCCATGGGCCTTTATTATATGATAACTAAGGGACAGACTCAGTCCGGTTCCTTCCCCTGTAGGTTTGGTGGTAAAGAAGGGCTGAAATACCTTGTCTTTAATCGTAGAAGGAATTCCTTTCCTATTATTTGAAATCCGAATCTCTACCCCGTTAGCTGATTTTTTTGTCGTTACACCAACTATTGGAATGTATCCATCTTCTGGCTTCTGAGTTTTTTTCTCCATCATTTCTTAGCTCCTTATCATATTCTGCCACTGAGCAGAAGCCATTATTATATATATATTCAGAAACACCTTTCGGATATCTCTAGGAATTACATTTAGCTGGGGAACATTATCGTCCAAACTAGATAAATACTCTGCATGAAATTCTTTGTCCTTCGCCCGAATACCATGATAACTGAGTCGAAGACATTCCTCAGAAATCGCATTGATATCTGATTTTTCTTTTTGTCCAATTCCTGATCTGCTGTGTTGCAACATGGACTTTACGATTGAGTCTGCTCTCCTTCCATGAAGCGTGATTCGATCTAGATTTTACCTGATATCCTCTGCAATGATTCTTGCTTCATCGAGGTTACCGCTAGCCATTTCTTCATTCATTTCCTGAATAAGTTCTGCACTTACTTCAGAGAAATTGTTTACAAAATTTAGTGGATTTTGGATCTCATGTGCAATCCCCTCTGTCAACTCAGCAAGTGACGCCATTTTCCCAGCTTGGATCAATTGAGATTGAGTAGATTTGAGATTTTTATAAGCTTTTTCGATTTCCTTTGCATGTGAAAGCTCTCGTAATTGAGCTGGTCAAGTTCTGAAATAGGTTGACACAATTTAGACAAAAATTGTAAACCTATACTCGGACAAAACGAAGGATTTAGAAAGATTCTGCGAAAATTCGCAGAGACAAATTGTAGCAGAAGTGCTGGCTGGCACGATGTCAAAGGAAAAAGCAAGAAAAATTTATGGGATCAAAAGTAAATCTGCAATCTTGGAATGGATGAGAATTTTCGCTGGTCTTCCAAGGAATTCAGGCCTCGATCCTGTTCCTCTATTAAAAAATATGTCTGAGGAAAAAGACGAAATCTTCGAATTAAAGACAAAAATCTTACAACTGGAAGAAGAATTGAAGCTCAGTCGATTGAAAGGTAAGGCCTTCAAAATCATGGTTGATAGTGCCAAAGCGGACTATGGACTGGATCTTGAAAAAAAGTCTGGTGTCAAACAGTCACGAAACTCAAAGTAGAAGAACCTAAAGTAGGGTTATTGCAACTTTGCGGATTGTTTGGCAAAAGTAGACAAGCCTATTACAAAGCTTTAAATCACCACGTTAAAGAATCTTTTCAACACAAGTTGGTGCTGGATCTTGTTGCTAAAATCAGGAAAAAAGCTAAAACACCGCGTTGGGGATTAAGAAAGATTTATCCATTGCTCCAAGAGGATCTGGCCTTGCTGGGCATAAAGATGGGTAGGGATAAACTGTTTGAACTGCTAGGTCAAAACGGCCTTTTGGTGAGTAAAAGAAAGCGGAAGTTCTTTACTACCCAAAGTCATCATTGGCTGCGGAAATATGATAATCTGGCAGAAAATATGGTGGTTTGGAGACCCAATCAGCTTTGGGTTTCTGATATTACCTACGTGAATTTCAACGGTAAAGTCTACTACCTCTACCTGATTACTGATGCGTATTCCCAAAAGATTGTTGGCTGGCATGTTTCTTTGGACTTAAAGGCTGAGTCAGCACTTAAGGCGTTGAGCAAGGCACT
>JBDNIP010000618.1:0-1493 GCA_041688245.1 Algoriphagus sp. | reverse complement strand
TTTGTTGCCGATCTAGCAGTAATTCGAAATTATCAAAATCAGGGAATTGGAAGAGGGCTTTTGGAAGAGGCCCGAAAATCAGGTCCAGATGCACGATTGGTTTTGTTTTCGGCAGAAGATGCTGAAGGTTTTTATCAAAAATTAGGTTTTCAGCTTTATGAGCGATGCTATCAGTTAAAGCCGGAGGAGCGGTTGCGTTGATTTTATACAAAATGGTTAACTTTCTGATCGACCAATCAAACTTGATTTACATGAAAAAATTGTTACTTACAGGGACAGCTTTGTTATTTTCTTTAAGTGTCTTTGCCCAAAAGACTTACATCCATGCCGGAAAATTATTTGATGCAAGGGCTGGAAAAATACTTACGGAGCAGACGATCGTGGTTGAAGGAAATCAAATTCTTTCTGTCAATTCTGGTTATCAAAATCCAGGAACAAACGGTGAAGCAATCGACCTTAAAAATGCTACTGTGATGCCAGGCTTGATGGACATGCACGTCCATATCGAGAGTGAGACAAGTCCGACTCGCTATGTAGACGGATTCAGAGACAATGAAGCAGATGTAGCTTTCAAGTCGTTGGCCTTTGCTGAAAAAACGCTGATGTCAGGATTCACTACGGTTAGAGATCTGGGAGGATCAGGAGTAAATATTGCCCTGAGAAATGCAATAGCAGCAGGTAGGGTAGCTGGACCTCGGATCTATACTGCGGGAAAAGCAATCGCTCCAACAGGTGGACATGCCGATCCAACCAACGGAGTGCGAAGGGATCTGATGGGTGATCCCGGGCCAGATCAAGGAGTAATAAATGGCCCCTTCGAGGCTAGAAAGGCAGTTCGTCAAGCAGTAAAATACGGATCGGATGTGATCAAAGTGACTGCAACAGGAGGCGTACTCTCTGTGGCTCGTGATGGATCAGCTCCACAATTCCAGCAGGATGAATTGGATGCAGTAGTTCAGACGGCTAAGGATTTTGGGATGCATGTCGCGGCTCATGCGCATGGTGATGAAGGAATGCAGCGCGCGATTTTGGCAGGAGTTCACTCGATTGAGCATGGAACCTTAATGAGCGAGGCCACTATGAAATTGATGAAAGAAAAAGGGACTTATTTGGTGCCCACGATTACCGCCGGAATGACTGCGGCTCAATTGGCTGAAGTGTCGGGCTACTATCCTGAAGTGGTAGCAGAGAAGGCAAGAAGAATCGGAGCCCAAATTCAAGATACCTTCGCAAAGGCATACAAAAGTGGGGTAAAGATTGCTTTTGGAACCGATGCGGGAGTCTATCCACACGGTGACAATTATCGGGAATTCGTCTACATGAGTGAGGCAGGAATGCCTAATACCGAAGTATTGCAATCTGCGACTTATCATAATGCTGTATTTATGGGGATCGAAGAAAAACTTGGTCAGATTGAATCGGGAAAAATTGCCGATATCGTGGCGGTAAGCGGAGATCCTTTAGCGGACATTTCGGTGATGAAAAATGTTGTT
>JBDNIP010000617.1:0-7232 GCA_041688245.1 Algoriphagus sp. | reverse complement strand
GTTGTCGAAAGTGATGATATCCGTTAACGTGTCGTGGTTTAGATAATCTACATTGATTTGATATAAATATTCATCCGAGCAGAATATGTAATTTAATTCTGAAATCTTAAAAGATTCATCTTTGGCTATTTCTCGTAGCCACGTCTTTCGCTTCTGTCTTTCCGGTAGTTTGAATTGAGTTTCCTCATAAAAGAAATTAATTGCCATTATCAACTCATGTAAAATGATAAAATGGTTCTTCTTCCATCTTCTTCAAATTTTACATCATCACTTAAATGTTTGATTAGAAATATACCACGACCACCAGTTTTCTCTATATTCTCTGGGGCGGTCGGATCTTTCAATTCTGTTTGATCGAATCCTTTGCCTTCATCTTCAATCGTAAACATTAGGGTATTATTTTCTACTGCAAGCTCCAAGTATACGAGCTTTTCTTTTTGGTTCTGATTCCCATGGATAATGGCGTTACTGATACACTCGGTTACAGATATCATAATATTTCCATAGATGTCATCATTAATTTCAAAGCTTTCTTTAGCATTATCGATGAAGCTTTCAATAATTTTAATATTCTCAATAAGAGAAGGTATTGAAATTTTTATGGTTTTCATGGGGGCTTTGTTCAAAAACTATATTCCTTTTGGCTAAGTTTTAGATTAATTCTAAAACAATAGGGCAATGATCTGAATGAATTACATCTGGTAAAATTACAGCACTTTTAAGTTTATTTTGCAATTCATTGGTCACCATGTGATAGTCAATTCGCCATCCTAGATTCTTGGCACGTGAACCAGCTCTGTAACTCCACCAAGTGTACTGCTGAGGATCTTCATTGAAATACCGAAAACTGTCTATAAATCCAGACGCTGTAAACTTATCCATCCAAGCTCGCTCCTCGGGCAAAAATCCAGAGCTGTTTTTATTTGAGACAGGATTATGAATATCAATTGCTTTATGACAGATGTTATAATCACCGCTCAAGATGAGCTTAGGGTTTTCTTTTCTCAGATCCAGCATATATCCGGAAACATCATCAAGAAATTTGTACTTGAAGCCTTGACGGACATCGCCAGTGGTGCCGGATGGGAAGTAAGCTGAGATAAAGCTAAATCCATCAAAATTAGCTTGAAGCATCCTCCCCTCGTCGTCATATTTTGATATACCCATCCCATACTTAACAGATTTTGGCTTAATCTTAGTTAGAATAGCTACTCCACTGTAACCCTTTTTTACCGCAGGATACCAATAGATTGTATAGCCCAAATCTTCAAAAACGGCCGGATTAATTTGAGATAATTCTGCCTTAATCTCTTGTAAACCAATTATATCTGGATTTTCAGACACCAGCCACTCTACGAACCCCTTGTTCATGGCAGCACGAATTCCGTTGACGTTGTAGGATATGATTTTCACAGATTATTTTATTTCAATTTGATATTCTTTCTCAAAGTATTCTAAAACTTGGATTTTGAGAAATTTTTCCTGTTCAAGTATGTCGAAGTTCGGAAGCTCTTTAATTAATTTCCAATGAGGCCAACCATCTTGATCCATAAAATCAATCTCATAAAATCCAGCAAAACTTAAAACCTTGCAAATAGCAATATGTATCAAATCCTGCTTTTGTTCTTTACTGAATACTTTCGTGCCTTGTCCCAGCTCTTGAACTCCAATAAGGAACAGAACGCCATTTAAGTCCGCAGGTTTTTTTCCGATTGTTTCTTTTAATCCATCCAGCAGTTTTGACCAACGCTTCTCGAGTTCTAAATCTCTTTTCATATTAAACCTGCTTTTCTAACTCTTCCCAAAATTCGGTTGCTCTTCTTAAATGTGGGATTACAATCGATCCACCAATTAACGTTGCAATCGAGAAAACTTCAAATATCTCGGCCTTGGTAAGTTTTATTTCATAGCATTTTCCCAAATGATATTTGATACAGTCATCACACCTCAAAACCATAGAACAGGCTAGTCCGATCATTTCTTTTGTTTTTATATTTATCTCACCAGCTGCATATGCATTGGTATCTAAGTTGAAAAAACGTTTAATTACCTTATTATCTGCAGCCAAAATACTTTCATTCATTTTGCTACGATAGTCATTGAATTCTTCTATTGGATTCATTAAATTAACAGTTTAGGAAATAAATTATCACAAATATACTATGAATATATCCTTGGGAGTTTACAACAAGCCTTTTTAGCGATGCGTTTATTTTACGTCAAAGATTTTTTGGATTTAATTTTTCCGCGAAACTGTGAGTTGTGCGCACGTACGCTTTTTGATGGAGAAAACTCTCTATGTTCTATCTGTGTTGGGACCCTTCCTGTAACAAGTTATCATCTAAGAGCTATGGATAACGATCTTATGGATAAAATAAGAGGCTTAAGTGAAATAGGAAGAGCTATGGCTTATTTGAAGTTTACCAAAGAAGGTAAAAGTCAAAAAATCTTGCATAGGTTGAAATATAAAAATAAGCCGCAACTTGCTCATCAGCTAGGAATCCTGTACGGGAGATTATTAATCGAAAGTAACTGTCTTCCAGATTGGACATTGATCGTTCCTGTCCCACTACATTCACTAAAGCTTAAACGGCGAGGATATAATCAAAGTGAAAAGTTCGGTTTGGGCTTAAGCGAAGTACTTTCTATTCCACTAGAGAATGCATTGGAACGAAAAAAATTTACTGAAACACAAACCAACAAAACCAGATTGGAGCGAATGTCAAATGTAGCGGAGGTCTTCCAAATTTCTCCTCTGATTTCAGTGGCTGGTCACCGTATTATGCTTGTAGATGATGTGCTTACCACAGGAGCCACCATGTGTGCGTGTGCAAATGTCTTATTGTCAAATAAGGTAAATACTGTAGATTTGGTCACATTAGCAGCCGGAGGCAAATAAAATTATGATAGCGATCGAATACTTAAAATTTCCCATCGGACGATTTGTTGTCCCAGAATCAATTGATTCAACTCAAATCCAAGAAGCGGTATTCTGTCTTAGTAAATTCTCAAGCTTTTTGGAGACTGCTTTGGTGGGGAAATGTGAAGCCTACCTTGAGACTCCTTACAGGCCTGGAGGATGGATGATCAAGCAAGTCATCCATCATCTCGCCGATAGCCATATGGATGCCTTCATTCGTTTTAAACTAGCGTTAACAGAAGAAAATCCCACCGTCAATGGATATGATGAGGCTGCCTGGGCAAACTTGCCGGATTCAGTAATGGGAATTGAGTCTTCCATGGCAATCATTAAGGCGGTGCATGAAAAGTGGGGATTGCTCCTTTGTGAAATGACTGAAGCCGACTTTCGGAAAACCTTTTTTCACCCTCAAAAACAGCGAAGTCAATCTTTGGCGGAAGTTACTTTAATGTATGCCTGGCATGGTATGCACCATTTGGCTCATGTTCAATTACCAAATTTACAGCAGGTGAAGCTTTAAAATTGAAGTGTCTATACCTGACAAAATAAGTGCTCTAAATCTTTCACCAGTTATTGCCCAAACTCAATCTAATTCTGTTCACGAATGAATATTTCTTTAAAAAATCAGATAATACTTGTTACTGGTGCTTCAAGGGGCATCGGAAGAGCGATTGCAAAGCAGCTCTCAAACTCAGAGGCCACTGTCATTATTCACTTTAATAAGAATATAAAAGAAGCTGAATCTCTTCTCGATGAACTTGTAAATCCAGCTTTTCTTGAGTCTTGTGACCTTTCAAATACCAAAGAGGTAATAGGTTACATCCCAAAATTAGTAGCTAAATATGGACCGATTACATCCTTGGTAAATAATGCAGGAATTGCAAAATCAGCACCTGATACCTTGGAAACAAAAGAGTGGCTTCAAATCTGGAATGAAACACTCGCCGTGAATACTACTGCTCTAGCGATTCTTTGCAAGGAATTTGTTGATCAAGCGTTGGCAAATCAACAAGGAAGGATAATCAATATTTCTTCCAGAGCAGCATTCAGAGGAGATACGACAGATTACATCGCTTATGCAGCCTCCAAAGGGGCAATTGTAAGTATCACTCGTTCAATTGCTCGATACTATGGCAAACAAGGAATAAAAGCATTTTTGATAGCTCCAGGGTTTACTCGAACTGATATGGCTGAAGAGATTCTATCAGAATATGGAGAAGGATTTGCCTTGAATGATATTGCGCTCTCGGAGCTTACCAAGCCAGAGGACATTTCTCCTATGGTCACTTTACTCTGTTCTGGACTGGCAGATCATGCCACCGGAGCCACAATTGATATAAATGCCGGCTCATACGTTCACTAAGTAAATATGGAAAAATCAGAATTCAGATAACGAGCACATGAGTTAGTCGATTGGATGGAAGATTATTTGGAGCAAAAAGAAAATTATCGAGTTACTCCAGAAGTAGTCCCGCGAGAGATCATCAACCAGCTTTCACTTAATCCATCAAAAAAAGGCGAGTCATTTGATCTGATCATGCAGGACTTTAAAGAAATAATCGTTCCTGGGATGACACATTGGCAACACCCTGCTTTTTTCGCCTATTTCCCTACGAATAATTCTGAGCCTTAAACCCTTGCAGAGATGCTGATGTCTACAATGGGTGTTCAATGCATGTCTTGGCTCACTCCCCTGCCGCAACAGAACTGGAAGAGCAGGTATGCGATTGGATCAGAGATGCCAAAGGAATTATTCTTCTGTAAGGGCTGCATCCATGATACAGCACGTACGGCGACGCTGAGCGCTTTGTTGACTGCTCGGGAGAAAGCGATCAATTATGAGATTAATGAAAATAGCTTTTCCAACGGTGAGGTATTTCGAGTTTATTCCTCGGCTCATGTACACTCTTCAATTGATAAGGCGCTGAAAATTGCAGGAATTGGGGCTGCTAACTTGGTCCGTATTCCTTTGATAAAAACTTCACAATGATTCCTGAAGCATTAGAGCAAGTAATTAGAGCAGATTTAGAAAATGGATTTCGATCACTTTGTGTGATTTCAGCCTAAGGGACGAACAGCTCAACTGCTATAGATCCCCTTCGGCAAATTTATGAAGTCTGAGGTGCATTTGATATTATGCATCACATTGATGCAGTCTTTGCCATAATAGCACTTGTTTTGCCCGAATGTCGGGAATTAATCGAAGCTCATGAGCGAGTAACAGTTATGTGTTTAATCCACGCAAATGGATATTTACCAATTTCGATTGTACCATTAGGTACTTCAAAGAAGCGTGCATACTTGAACAATACTTTTTTCATGCCTCCAGAATACCTTAAAACTGATCTGGATGATGAAGTGAGTAATTACCCGGATTGGGGAATTCAATTGGGCCGGAGATTTAGGGCATTGAAGTTTTGGTTCGCAATAAGTCTCATGGCCTGGAAGGAGTTTGTCAAAAGTTTATAACTCATATTTCCATTGCTAAAAGCACTGAAAAGCTCATTTTGACTTATGCTGAGTTGGAAATTTTAGCTCTTGGGAATTTCAACATCATTTGCTTTCAGTTTTTTACAGAAAAACTAGGGCTCGATGATGTAAACAGAGTCAATGAGACTTGGATGAATAGCGTCAATGGCACAGATCTTGCACTTTTCTATCCTATAAAACTAGATGATAAATATGTCATCAGATGGGTAATTGGACAGCGCAATGTCACTGAAAACATATTCAAAATTCCCGAAGTTTACTTCTTGAAAAGCTCAAAGAAACAAAAAAAGAATTCTCTTATTAGTCATGGCAAAGCCAATCAAAACGAATTCTACGCTCACACCTGAACTTGTTAAAATCATCAAAGTATTTGGACTCATATCTATTGCTTTGGTTATTTTATTTTCATTTTTTAACGACCGTAGAGCCAATAATACTGGTAAAGACGGGGACTTTCGAATGAGTAGCTCTGCAAGAATATATTTCAGTAATGTTCGGGGGATTAATTATGAGCGAGAATTCAGAACAGATGCGGGAATGCAAATTTTTCGAAATAAGGCTTTTAATAACGAAGATGAGAATCCAAACTTGGGGCTAATTCTAATCTTAAACCCAGTTAAAGAAGAAGCCTACATCTACCTCGAACCTATAAATTTGGATTGGCCTGTTTCGCTTAGGCTGAAATCTGCAAAGGGTCTGGAAAGCTACTCTTTTGAAAATGGAAATAAAGCGGATCACCTTCGATATTTTGAAATTTTAAAACCTGCCGTCAAAAGTTCTGAATTGATTGAATTGCAAACAGATGAGGGCTGGATTCCGATATGGACTTCATTGAAAGAAAAAGAAGCCATAAAGACAATCTTAGAAGACTTTAAAAATTTAACACAATAATTACCAAGCAATGAGTGAGAAACAGAATTCACAATTAACATTTTTTCAAAAAATGATTGGCAAAAAATTGACTAACACTCCTTCTCCAGCTGGAAATTGGCTAGCTGGGACACTTTTGGAAATCGAATCAGGTTATGTAAAAGTAGCCTATGAAGTCAGAAATGAGTTCTGCAACCCAGGCAGAATTCTACACGGTGGCGTTTCTTCATTGATGCTGGACGATGTGATCGGAATGGCAAACTTTACGATGGGCTCAGAATATTTGATGAGCTCGATCAACTTGAATGTCGATTTTTTATCCTCCGCCAAATTTGGTGAGAACGTACAAGTCGAGGCAAAATTAATCCGATCAGGAGCAAACCTAAATCATTGGGAGGCCGTAATAACAAAAGACTCTGGAAAAATTGTCGCTAAAGCCAGCAGTAATATGATCAAGACCCATGTTAAAATCAGCGAGTTGGGATTCTAATAGATTTTACACAATTAACTTGTATACAAATGAAAAAATTCTTCTCATTGCCTTATTTGGACTATTATCTATGTCCGCTTATTCACAGACCACTGTGTCTTTTCACCAAAGCAACCTCCCTTTCATTGGAGTGAATTATCAGTTTGGCGAACGTTTTATCCCTGAATTTAGAGTGGGAACAGACCAATTTTTTGAGGATATATCTTTGGAATTAGCGGGAAATTATATTCTTAAAAATGAAGAAAGTTATGAGTTTTATGCAGGGCTTGGACTTAGAGTTGGGGGTTTTGAAGGGCTGGTCGTCCCGGTGGGATTGAATATTTATCCTTTTGAGCAAAAAGATTTTGGATTTCATATCGAAGGAACTCCAATATTTGGATTTAATGATGGCACCTTATTTAGAGGCACATTTGGTATTCGATATCGCTTCGCTAAAAACTAAAACTGCTTCATTTTCACCAT
>JBDNIP010000616.1:0-1948 GCA_041688245.1 Algoriphagus sp. | reverse complement strand
TTCAATTGAAACAAGGTATGATGCAGGAGTTATTGACAGGGAGGACTAGACTAGTTTAGCTATGGATAAGTACGCAGATCTCTGGGAAGTGTGCACTAAAAACAAGCGGATTGTTCCACAACCTCAAAAGTGGAATCAGCTTTATAGTCTACTAAAAAATACTCGTCAAAAACCAAGTGGAGGATTTGAGCCTCCTGCTCCTTTGATTCTCGCAGCTTGGTGGGAGAGTACCCCAGATGAAAAGCAGTATCGTTTATGCGAGCACCTGCGATGGGCTATCGCCCAAGACCAGGATGAGGAAATAGTAACGTTTTTGAAAGATGAAGATTGGGTGCATCAAGAAGAACTTTAAAAATTGATTTTTATGTTTTACACGATTTTTAAGCCAGAGGATTTTTATAAGAATTTCGATACTGACTATTTTTTGTTCTCCCAAGAATTGAATCGGTCTAATCTTGAAAATAAAGACCCATTTAATACCATCAAGCAGAAGTTTAGCTGGGTCGAAGAAGAGTCGTATAGACTTTCGGTTTTGATGCAAATTAGGTTTCAAACCTTGCTTTGTATCAATACGCTCTTTGAGTTGATCTTTAACCTAATTCCAGATGAGAACGGCTACGTCCCAGATAAGGAATTGATCCTTCGTATGAATAGTTTTCAGGAGTTAAAGCCATCTGAAATTGCATATTGGCTCAATGGAGAAAAGTCAAAGCTAGACAAGCTTCTTCAGCCAATCACTTATAAAAATGGGGATGTTAGAGAATTGATTTACCATCTTTTTTATTTTGGACAACCTAAAACTGATGATCTTGCCAAGTCTGTTTCCAACCTTGTAGAAATGCTCAAGGTAATGGGAAAAGAGATTTCTGATACATCAGAAATAAATTCATTTAAGCATGGAATGCGGGGGGTGGTAGATCCACGTTATTTTAAAATCCTTAATAAGGAAACAGAAGAGGATATATTGAACTTTGATTTTAGCGAATCAATCAGTTTCTACAGCTACCATAAAAAGGAGAAATGTTTTACTATAAATTATAGGAAGCTAGATCAAGAAAGAGATTACAATCTTACAGTTTATGCCTCTTTGCTCTTGAAAGCAATTGTAACCCCCAGAAAGAAATCCTTTCATAAGAATGAGACAAAAGAAGAGATAATTAATATTTTAATTTCTGATGAGAATTTGGAACAGGTTGCAACGCCTTCAGAAGGTCAGTTTCATTTAAAGTTTTCAAACTGTAAAAAGAAACAATGAAGCTTCTTACTGAAAATATTTGGAAAACCATCACTCGATCTGTAAAGAAAAGAGCTCCTAATTATGTTGCTGTAGCTTATTTTGGATCAGATGGGGCAAATCTATTGCCACTAAGGAAATGAGATGTTTTGGTGGTGGATGCAAGTGAGAAGATAGTCTTAAATGGTGGCACTGACCCCAAAGCTTTACATATATTGTATGATAAAGGAGTAAGAATTTTTTCAAAAGAACGACTGCATGCAAAGGTGATGGTACTTGGCAAAACACTATTTCTTGGGTCCGCAAATGTGTCTTCCAATTCGAAATATTCTTTGCATGAGGCTGTTATTCAAACTGCTAGTCCTAAGATAGTAGGGGAAAGTGTAAATTATATCATAAATCTTCCAAAAAAAGAGCTTGACGGGAAAGAATTGAAGTACCTAACTACCTGAGTTCGATTAATAATTTGTACAAAAGGGAAGAGAATTTTGATTAAAAAAAATAGATAAAGTCATTGGTTTTAGTTATATTTAAGTATCTGAAATTCAAATAATTAACCGCTACCACATGACCCTATCTACTGATAAAATTACTGATATTTTCTATTTAATCGACGAATTTTGCCTAGAATTTGACAAAACGATCAGGGGCTATATCATCGGAAATGAACCGAAGAGAAAGCCTAAAATGAGCGCTAGTGAGGTGATCACCCTT
>JBDNIP010000615.1:0-2262 GCA_041688245.1 Algoriphagus sp. | reverse complement strand
GGCAGCACAACATTTTTAAGGAATTTGTCTGTCTTGTAGGTCATGATTTTTAGTTTTGATTCTGTAATCTTTCAATCATCGCGTCCATCTGCGCGATTTCTTTTTTCTGAGCTTTGATGATTTCTCGAGCTAGTCGGATGTCGTGTGTCAGGTGTCGGATGCCCGGTGTTTGATGTCGGATGCACGATGTCCGGTGCCGAATGCCAGGTGTCCGATGCCCGATGTCAGGTGTTTGATGACCGATGTCGGATGCCCGATGCCCGTTTTCCCCCACCTGCAAACTGCTTTCTGCAAACTGATCACTGATCACTGAAGACTGATCACTGCCAACTCAATAAACCTTCGAGGTTAAAAAGAAACCTCAAAGGTTAACTACCACAAACTGCCACTGCCTAATGCTGATGCTCCCCCGAACTTGATACAGCTTTTGTGCCAGCAAAATCCATCACCGGCTGACCTTTCAGGTAAGTCGCTTTCACTTCTCCACAAGTAAGCATGGTCTGACCGAAATAAGGGTTGCGAATCTGTTCTGATTCACTTAGCCAAAATGCCCCCTTATTGTCAAATGCCATCGGGCAAAATTCCTTATAAACCTTATCTTTGGTCAAGCCAAAGGTTTCTGTTAGATCCAGAAAAGCTTGGGAAAGTGGAGCAAAGTGCGTTCGCTGTTTAGCGATATCGGTCTCTTTTGTCATCATTCCCGCAGCTCTATCAACCTTACTTCGGATTGACATCCATCGGTCGTGAGCAGTACCTTCGACCAAACTCATATCCACTTTTGAAAGGCTACTTTGTATTGAACCAGCTGCTTTCTGAGTTGCAGGTGCATCGTCATTGACCAGACTGTTCTTTACTTTGAAATAGGCCTCAGTCAACTGAGTCAATTGGGATTGAAAAGCTGCAGAAACTTCCAGTGTCTTAGTTTCTGGTCGATTCATCATGCTATAATTTCCAGCTAATTGTGCAGCTGCATCAATCGCAAAAACTCCATTGGTCACTATCTCTTCTCCGATATCTAAACCTGCCTCAACAGCGTACATTTCACCTATTTTAGTACCAATCGTAATCTCACGCATTTCATAGGCTGGATATTCGGAATTAGGAACTTTGACATAAACTATGGAACGCTTGCCCGACCAAAGTAAAGCAGTCCGAGGGATCCCAACTCCTTCATTTTGAGACTCCGTATTTGTTTTTACTTTTGCTGAGACAAACATCTCAGGCAGCAGCTTTCCTCCGGGATTATTCAGTTCTGCGCGAAGTGATGCCGCTCGAGTAGTTGGGTTCAACATAGGATCGATGTAAGTAATTTTTGCCTGATAGGTTTGACCGGGAATCCCCGCTGCTGTGAATGATATCGGATTACCCACAGCTACTCTTGGCAAATCCGACTCATAAGCATCGAGCATTACCCAGATTTTATCCAAGTCCACCACATTGAATAGCACGGTACCTGTATTGACATATTCGCCTACGGCAATATTTCGCTGAGTCACCACACCACTATGTCCCGCTAGGATTTCAAACTTAGTTTGAGGTGTTCCAGAATTTTCAATACTGGCTATTTGTGTCTCTGACAATTTCCAAAGCCGCAACTTTTCGCGTGCTGCTTGGTATAATTCGGGGAAAACTTGCCTCGTCTTCGCTGCTTCAAGCAGTTCCTTTTGTGCTGTGACCAATTCCGGAGAGTAGATTGTAGCTAAGCGCTGACCCACTTTGACTTTCTCTCCTGTGAAACTCACAAATAACTTCTCGATTCGTCCAGGGAACTTTGCAGTCACTGAAGCATTTTGACGCTCATCGGCCTGGATTTTCCCAGTTAATAGAAGCGCTCCATCACTGTTCATTCCACCTACAATGGAGGTCTGTACATTTGCCAATGCAATAGCCTCCGCAGTCATCTCATACACCATCGGATCGGTAGAGCCAGAAGATCTCCCATTGGAAAGGGGAATTAACTCCATTCCACAAATTGGACAATCTCCAGGCTCACCCAATTTGACTTGGGGATGCATCGAGCAAGTCCAAATTTGATTGGCCAAGGTTTCTACCCCATTATTAAGTTCTGCATTCACAGTTTCGGGTGCCGATGGACTGATCAGCCAGCCAATCGTAATTCCGAAGGCAAATAGCAATCCTCCAAATAGGTATCGATTTCTAGTTTTAGTTTCCATGATATTAATTAGAATAAGGTGTAAGCGATGCAGCCGAAAGCATATCCAGCATGGCTATCGCGTTATATTGTCTGGTGATGGCACTGAT
>JBDNIP010000614.1:0-1132 GCA_041688245.1 Algoriphagus sp. | reverse complement strand
CCCATACCGATCGGCCAAGAAAGCGGATGGCACTGGATATTAAGCTTCTGCTCTACTTCTTCCAAAAGCTCATAGGGATCTCTTCCTTCTCGATCCAGCTTATTGATAAAGCAGATCACCGGCGTATTTCGCATCCGGCAGACTTCCATGAGTTTCTCCGTCTGAATCTCCACGCCCTTCACGCAGTCAATGACCATAATCACCGAATCGACGGCGGTCAAAGTTCGGTAGGTATCTTCCGCGAAATCTTGGTGACCTGGAGTATCAAGCAAGTTGATTTTCATTCCTTTGTATTCGAAGCCCATCACGGAAGTGGCAACAGAGATTCCACGCTGCTTCTCAATAGCCATCCAGTCAGACTTAGTAGCAGTATCGATCTTATTGGATTTGACCGCGCCGGCAGTTTGGATTGCTCCGCCAAAAAGGAGTAGTTTCTCCGTCAGAGTAGTCTTCCCAGCATCTGGGTGAGCAATGATGGCAAAAGTTCTACGTTTCTGGATTTCTTCTTTCAGACTCATGGGTAATGTTTTTCAGGATGCAAAGGTAAGGAAAAAGTGTGAAGGGATTTATGTATGACGATTTACAAGAGCTATGAATCAATAATCATTTTCCATAATTCTGTTCCTTTTGTTCACTTCCAGGATTTTTGAATTAGCCAGCTTGGTTGCAGTACCTCAGAATCTCGTAAATCGTATTTCGTCAATCGAAATTAATACTCTAATATCCCTTCAGTGACAAACTGCGATGCGCCTTCGAGGCTTCCATGAAGCACGATTCTAAAAGTCGTACCCTTTCCGACTTCAGAGTTTTTGACAAATATTTTACCGCCGTGATAGCCTTCGATAATACGCTTGGCAAGGGTCAGGCCCAATCCCCAACCACGATGTCTGGTTGAAAAGCCAGCATTAAACACACGTTTGTACATATTCTTCTCCATACCTTTCCCGGTATCAGAGATATCGACTATTAGAAACTTATCGCTGTCTTGGAGCACATCGATGGTGATAATTCCTTTGCCTTTCATGGCATCGACTGCATTTTTACAGATATTTTCAATGACCCACTCAAATAGCGGACGATTCATCATGGCATCGAGATCTTTCGAATCTGCATTGATATTCATCTCCACTTT
>JBDNIP010000085.1:0-4309 GCA_041688245.1 Algoriphagus sp. | reverse complement strand
GGGATTTTACTACTTCCACTGAATTGGCAAGAAAGCTTTAGGCAGCTTTCTATTTCAGAACAGAATCGGCTGGAAGAAATCATTGTTAAAATATTTGAAGAGGAAGGTTTTTCTAATGTGGCACTCTATGATCAAATGGATTATGAGCTTCTAAAATTGGGGATCAGGGATGTCAATGACCCAGTGCAGCGTGCCAACATTAATCTGGAGTTAGGAATTCCATATCTTTTGGGGCTTAGTCTTGGCGAATTGGCATGGACTGGAAGCTGGGAGAATGGGGACCTGTCAAACTTAAACTCTCCTACCTATTGGGAAAGTGACACCCAGATAAATAGTTCACTTCGAGTCGCACTAATGGAAACAGCCACTGGAGACATTATTTCTGATTATGCGATCACAACCACGATAGGAGGTATTCCTATCCCAATAGGAGATTGGGGAAGTATAAATTTAAATTATGCTTCACTAGCTCAGGCGGTAGCTATATCGACTCGCAAGGGGATCAAAAACTTAGTAAAAGACTGCGGTTGTTAACGCTTTCTTTATTTTGGATTATGTGTGTCGGCAATTGCACCGGTAAAAATCAAAGAGCATCTTAATATATGGTAGACACTAGCATTACTGGGACTTCTTCTGATGGTTATCGCAACGTCATCGGCTTGCCTCGCTGTGGCGGGCCCGCCAGTTGAGCAAAGAAAATTAGGTTAGTGGCATAATTGCGGATAATCATATTTTGGATTTACGATTCTCTAAAAACAAGAATATTGGTTGACTAAATAGTAAAACTTATCAAGAACTATTTTTTAACATTACCCAAAATCCGAAGGTCTTGTGATACTTTTCCATGCTAAGAAGATATCCCGCCGCTGGCCTGCTAACTCATCGATGGTTAAATAGGTATTTACATTTTGACGACTTTATGTGTCAAATCCTCAATCCATCTGTCTTACCAATTCCTTGATAATTCTGGCCATTACAGGCTCTGCAATTGCTGCTGCATCCAAGACTTCGGCAATGGTAATCTGTTTTATCTTACCCTGAACACCCAAATCGGTAATCGCTGAAATCCCAAATACTTCGATTCCCATCTGTCTAGCCACGATTACCTCCGGTACCGTACTCATGCCCACCGCATCTGCTCCGATACTTCTGAGGTAATTATACTCTGCGGGAGTCTCCAAATTCGGTCCTTGTACTCCAGCATAAATACCACTGTGGAGGTATATGTTATTTGCTTTGGCGAAGTTCAAGGCTCGATTCAGAAGTACTGAAGAATAGGCATCACTCATATCAGGAAAGCGTGGCCCAAAGGCTTCTATATGTTTGCCCCGAAGCGGATTCTCCGGAAAGAGATCTATGTGATCAGTGATCAGCATTACTTCACCAACGTTCTGCTTAGGATTCAATCCTCCACAAGCATTGGATACAAGTAGGTTCTCAATACCCAGCTGCTTCATTACCCGGATAGGAAAAGTGACTTCCTGCATGGAATAGCCCTCGTAGTAATGGAATCTCCCTCTCATCGCCATGACAGGCTTTCCTGCCAATGTGCCTAAGAGTAATTTCCCGGAGTGACTTTCTACGGTACTTATCGGAAAATGAGGAATACTGCGGTAATCTAAGGTTTGGCTAAGCTCGATTTGATCTCCGATACTTCCCAGGCCTGTGCCCATAATGATACCAGTTTTAGTATTTAATGGGAGAACCTTTCGGATGACTGCAGCGGCCTCTAGGATTTGATCGTAATAGTTCATGGTCTAATGTTTAATATCGTAATGGATCAAAATTAACAAAACTTCGAACTTTTAGTGGGACTTGCTTGTATAGGTCTCAACAAATAACACGCATGATTAAGATAATCGTAGGAACAAATCGCCAGAATTCTGTGTCGAAACAAATTGCAGCAATCGTTGAGAATATACTTTTAGAAAAAGGAGCTGAGTGTGAAATCTTGGAATTGGAGGATTTGCCTTCGGATTTCATTGAAACTGCTTTATATAAAAACAATGGGAAAAATGAGGCTTACAATGCCTTTCACGCTAGAGTGGCTTCAGGGAAGAAATATATATTCATCGTACCGGAGTACAATGGGTCATTTCCTGGAATTCTAAAAACCTTCATTGACGGAATGACTTACCCAAATACATTCAAGAATAAAAAAGCGGCGATGATTGGAGTTTCTTCGGGGATAGGCGGGGGCGGCATCGCACTGAGCCACCTTACCGACATCTTCAATTATCTGGGTATGCATGTACTTGCGCTCAAGCCAAAGCTTGCGAAAATAGAGCAAAATATGTCAGATAATTTGCTTACCAACAAGTCATACAATGAGTTACTACATAATCAAGTAGAGATGTTACTTGAATTTTAGAACTCAGTCCACGTTGTCATGCAAGAATCTATTATTACCTAAAATCTCATTATCATCATTTAGATTGTATTTGCTGATACTAGGTTCAGAACTATGCTTTGGCTCATTGAGTACAATATTCTTACGCTGATAGGCTGGTACTTCCAGTTTTTCTTTTAGTTCTTCAGCAGTAGGGCTGATCCTGTCACCTTTTAGCTTCTCGAAACGCTCATGGGCTCGTTGAATAGCCTTCAACTTCATCTGCTCATAGTAATCGTTAGCAAAACCCATCGTGGTCGGCTCATTAACTTTTTCCGACTTCTTAGCGGGTCTTTTATCATCTTCATCAAATAGATTATGAACAATCTTTTTCGGAGTTTCCACAGTTTTCTTGACTTCAAAAGAGAAAGGTTTCTCTTTTGAAGTCTCCGCATTAGGACTTAGACCTGAGTTTAAGGCGAAACTTTTGGGAAAAGAAAATACGAAAGTTGCATCATCATCAAGAGGCTCCTCTTTTACAATCTTAAACTTTCCAGAGTCTAAGTTGATCAGAGTCTTTTCGACTTGAGATTCTTCTGGAGATGCTTTGATTACCTGAGCAGTATGTGTAGGTACAAACTGAGTTTCTTCAATGATTTGCCTTCGCGCAGTTCCTGAAAGACGATCCATTTCAAATCCAGTAGCAATCACCGTAACTCTGATAGCTTTGCCTAGTTCGGGATCAATACCCTGACCAAAGATAACCTCAGCATTATCACCTGCTTTCTCTTGAATGTATTCCGTGATTTCGCTCAACTCATCCATTGATAATTCCTCGTCTTCACCTGACATAATTGACAGAAGAATTTTCTCTGCACCACGAATATCTATATTGTTCAGAAGAGGAGATGAAATCGCTGCACCCGCTGCACGTATGGCACGACCCTCACCCTCTTCAGTTGAAGATCCCATTACAGCTGCTCCAGCATTTTTCATCACCGTCTTCACATCTTCGAAATCGACGTTTACATCCTGATGGACAGTAATAATTTCTGCAATAGATCGCGCAGCAATTGATAGAATATCATCTGCCTTACTGAATGCAGTTCTGATGGCTAAGTTGCCATAGATTTCACGTAATTTATCATTTAGGATAACCAGTACGGTATCACAATTTTCTCGAAGGGATTCTATGCCCTGCTGAGCAACGTTCATTTTCTTCTTGCCTTCGAATGTAAATGGCGCAGTCACAATTCCGACAGTCAGGATGTTAAGTTCCTTAGCAATTCTTGCAACCACTGGAGCTGCTCCAGTACCGGTACCCCCACCCATACCTGCGGTGATAAATACCATTTTCGTATTGTCAGCCAAAAGTTCCCGGATTTCAGCCTCGGATTCAAGTGCTGCATTTTTTCCTTGTTCAGGATTTGCTCCTGCTCCTAAGCCTTCGGTGAGGTTAGCTCCCAATTGTAATCTTAATGGAACGGGGCTGGACTTCAATGCCTGCGCGTCTGTATTCACTACCACAAATTCTACGTCTTTGATACCTTGGCTAAACATATGATTAACAGCATTAGAACCGCCGCCACCTACGCCTATCACCTTGATAATGGACTTTGAATTTTTTGGAAGATCAAATCTATAATCTTTTGTGTTATCTGACATATTTATTGGTTTAGTGAAATGAACTCAGATTTATTTGACTAATAATTAAGATAAACAGGGACATCAACCGCAAAGCAATAGATCTCCCCCATCATAAGCCCTAGTAATTCTCGTCTTCGATATCATCACTTATGATCCCTTTTAATTTTTCTTTGATGCTGCTGAAGATATCCTTTGGAATCAGTTCCCGATGTTCCTTTTTTTTAATGGAGGGTCCACTATTGGCTAATCTTTTTTTGTATAATTCATCGCGATCGTCCAAGTCTTTGAAGCCCGCAAGCACTAAGCCTACCGAAGTGGCATACATTGGGCTTT
>JBDNIP010000084.1:0-11633 GCA_041688245.1 Algoriphagus sp. | reverse complement strand
GAAAGTCCAAGATGGCTTATCGGAAAATTCAATGATCTGGCTCAGGCAAGGACCATTCTTACCAAAACTGATCCTGAAGGCGCAGAAGAAGCGATTCGATTGGCTGTAGAAGAAGGTAAAAAAACAAAGCGGAAGGGTAGTTTCTCAGCCATTTTCGCTGAGCGTTTTTTGCCTACCACGAGCCTCGCAATTATGATTGCCTTTTTCAATCAAGTATCTGGAATTAATGCCATTATCTATTTTGCTCCAAGAGTCTTTGAGATGGCGGGAATATCGACTGAAGATGCCTTGATTTCTACCGTCGGAATTGGTGTAGTGAATCTGTTAGGCACTTTCTTGGGCTTGTATCTGATCGATCGAATAGGGAGAAAAAAGCTGATGTATATTGGATCACTTGGCTACATCATCTCGCTCTCTTTGATGGCTTATAGCTTTCTTGGACCTGGAATCCCTTCTTTCTGGCTCCCAATCTTTGTTTTTGGATTTATCACTTCCCACGCTATTGGACAAGGCTCAGTGATCTGGGTATTTATTTCAGAGATGTTTCCAAATGACCTTCGTGCATCTGGGCAATCGATCGGGTCTTTTACACACTGGATTTTAGCAGCACTTATTGCTAATGTCTTTCCATTCTTTGCCAACGAATTTGGCCCCGGCTACATCTTCGCATTTTTTGCTGTTATGATGGTCTGGCAGCTCTACTGGGTACGATTCAAAATGCCGGAAACCAAGGGCAGATCGTTAGAGGAAATTCATCAAAACATTAATTCATGAAAAATAAGGTAGTTGTATTTGGAGAAATGCTTTGGGATTGCTTGCCTGCAGGAGCTGTTCCGGGCGGTGCGCCGATGAATGTAGCATTGAATCTACATCAATTGGGTTTGGATTCTAATTTGATTTCTGCTGTTGGAAAAGACAGTGATGGGAAAAATCTTTTAGACTTTTTGAGGACTTTCAAACTGCCCTTGAACTTAATCCAAGAAAGTTTAACCCATAATACCTCTAAAGTATTGGTGGATGATTCCGATAAAGAAAATATCAAATACACTATTCAGTCTCCAGTCGCTTGGGATTTTATTCATTGGAATGAAGAGCTGGATCTAGCGGTAGCAGAATCAGACATATTTATATTTGGCTCACTTGGTGTTCGCCATGATGAGAGTTTAAACACACTAATCAGATTACTTCGCCATCAAGTGATTCGAATATTTGATGCTAATTTGAGACCTCCATTTTACGATTTCGAAGTGATCCACACTCTTTTACAACACGCAGATATTCTTAAAATTAATGATGACGAATTAATGATTTTTGCCAATCATTTTGAGTTGGCACCAAATATTGAATCAGTTTGTGCTTACCTAGGTCAACATTTTCCAATGGAACTTATCTGTATTACGTTAGGCTCGAAAGGAGCTGTGATCTATCAGAAAGGCGAAATGATAATTCACTCAGGATACAAGGTACAGGTGGAAGACAGCATAGGAGCCGGCGATGCTTTCCTAAGTGGCTTTGTAAAAAGCTATCTGGAAGAAAAAAGTATGGTAGAAACTCTTGACTTTGCCTGTAAACTAGGCGCTTTTGTCGCAACCAAAAAAGGAGGAACGCCTCACTATTCGATTTCAGATATATAAGGAAAGCAGCGCTTAAAACCCTGCTCTAATTGCATTTGCAATCTCAGCAAATTCTTCTTTACTGAGTTTTAACTTCGCCCGAGTAAAATTTATATCATCCATGGTTCGCAGCGGTACGAGATGAATATGCACATGGGGAACTTCCAGTCCAATCACGGCCATACCGATTCTGGTACATTTTATTGTCCGGTCCATGACCTTCGCAATCTTTTGGGCAAATAAATGAAGCCCTGTGAGTGACTCCGCGTCAAGATTAAAAATATAATCTACTTCCTGTTTTGGAACAACGAGCACATGACCTCTGACTAAAGGCATACTATCAAGAAAGGCAATGTAATCTTTATCCTCTGCGATTATTTCTGCGGATAATTCTCGAGTGATGATCTTTGTAAAGATTGACGCCATAGTATTAAAATGAAAATTCCCGGTTTCCCCGGGAACATAATTAATAAGAAATGTCTAAAACTTCAAACTGAAGAGCTCCAGCTGGTGCAATTATTTCTGCGACTTCTCCTTTTTTCTTCCCTGCTAGCCCTTTGCCAAAAGGTGATGCCAAAGAAATTTTACCAAGTTTCAAATCAGCTTCTTCCTCTGAAACTAACGTGTATGATACTATCATACCGTTTTTGACATTCTTAATTTTTACAGTACACAGAATCCCGACTTTAGATACATCTATAAGTGATTGGTCAAAAATACGGGCATTCCCCACAACAGCCTCTAGTTTTTTAATTTTTAGCTCTAAGTGACCTTGAGCATCTTTTGCTGCGTCATATTCAGCATTTTCACTGAGATCACCCTTATCCCTTGCTTCTGCAATTTGCTTGGCAATATCCTGACGGCCTCTTCCTTTTAGATCCTGAAGATCATCCTTCAACTTTCGAAGCCCCACCTCTGTATAATACTGTATTTGTCCCATATAATAAAATCTATTAACTGGCCATTAAAACAAAGTAACGGTCTCATTACGGGACCGTTACTTTGTATTTGACCTTATTTTGTAAACAAAAATATAAAATATCACTCCATAAAACAAAGCGTCAGTGAATTTTAAAGATTCTTAGAAAGTATAGTTGTGCTGTTGCATCAAAATCAAAGAAACCAGAATATTTCCCGCAGCTAGCATTTTGATACTTATTTTGAACAGTCTAGTTGAATGATTTTTTAATGTTTTCAACCAAAACTTTGTTGATTTTTTCATAGGATTCAAATGTCCATCCTGCCACATGCGGAGATAAAAGAACATTTGCTTTAGTTGCTAATTGTTCGAACTCATCTTTTTGCTTTTCAGTGAATTTTTTAACTTTTTCATTTTCTAAGACATCTAAAGCTGCTCCATTTAAAATTCCTCGATCCAATGCTTTATTTAATGTATCAAAGCTTATTACCTCGCCCCGTGCTGTATTAATTAGCCAGATTGAATTTTTGAAACTTGCGAGTTCTTCAAATGTCAATAGATTTCTGGTTTCGGCAGTTAAGGGCACGTGAATACTCAAAATATCAGCTTTTGACTTCAGCTCATCCCAGGATACCTCTTCAATCCTCTTACTTCCAAAACCCTTTTTGTATTTGTCATATGCCACTATTTTTACACCAAATCCTTGTAGTCGCTTTGCAAATGCCTTCCCCATATTTCCAAAGCCAAGGATGCCAACTGTTTTTCCCTTTAATTCAACTCCTCGATTTCCTTCACGGTCCCAAATTCCATTTCTCACTTCGGAGTCAGCTTTTTTCAACTGATTAAACAAAGCCAGCATCATTCCTAGGGCATGCTCTGCAACTGAATCTCTATTTCCTTTGGCTGCGTGGAAAAGCTTGATGTCGCGATTTTTAAGATATTCCAGATCAATTTGGTCAAGCCCTGCTCCTGCTCTTGCTATAAATTTCAATTTAGTAGCCAAGGATAATAATTCCTGATCCATAGGTGTCTTAGATCGGATTATTAAGCCATCGAACTGACTTACCTGCTCAAGTATTTCTGCTCGGGTAATAGCAGGGGTATAAGTAACGGAATGTCCTAGATTTTCAAGCATAGGAATAATGCTCTGGTGCATTTCGTCTATTATCAGAATTTTCATTTAAATCAATTAGATATTTAGTAATGACATTGCTATCAGAAAGTAGACGGCAAGACCCAGTAGATCATTGGCGGTGGTAATAAATGGACCGGAAGCAAGGGCCGGATTAATACCCACCTTGTCCAAGACAATCGGTGTAATTGTACCCATAAAAGAAGCTAATAAAACAACAGAAAATAAGGCAATAGAAACGACTAGTGCAAAAGCTACTTCAGTACGATAAAAAAGCACTACTACTCCAAAGACAAAAGTTGCGAGGATTACACCGTTTAAAATTGCTACTAAAAACACTTTGACAAATCTCTTAGAAAGTGAGTCATCGAAAATTGATTTGTTAGCAAGGGATTGAACGACAAGGGAGGAGGATTGAATCCCAACATTACCACCGGTTGCAGTAATTAACGGAATAAAGAATGCCAGCGCAGTGACCTTGGTCAATCCCTCTTCAAAAAAACCAATAAATCCAGCTCCCAACAGGCCTCCCATTATTCCGACCAAAAGCCAAGGAAGTCTGGCTTTTGAAAGCTTGATCACTGAGTCATATTCATCGACAGTATCTGAAATACCTGTCATAGCCTGCATATCTTCTTCTGCTTCGTCCATGATCACATCCAAAATGTCATCAATGGTAATCCGACCGACCAGCTTATTCTTAGAGTTTACCACTGGAACAGATTCTAGATCATACTTAAGCATAATCTCTGCTACTTCCTCTTGATCCATAAAAGTCGGAACAGAAATCACTTCATCTTCATAGATATCTTCAATTTTAGTCCCTTCAACGGCTAGGATGATTTTTTTTAGAGAAACCCGACCCAAAAGCTGTTGTCTATTATTCACCACATATATGGAAAAAATTTTGTCGACATTTTCTGCTTGCCTTCTTATCTCATTGATAGTCTGAACTACATTCCAGTTTTTATTGGCTCGAATATATTCTTTTGCCATAATACCACCGGCTGTATCCTCATCATATCGAAGGAGTTCAAGAATTTGATCTGACTTTACCTTATCCTTGAAATAGCTGATGATGTCCTCGCGTTCTCTTTCTGCATATAGATTGAGAATATCCGCCCCATCATTCGAGTCCATCATCTCGATAAATATGGCCAGCTCAGAGGCTTCCATTTCTCGTAAGATTTTACGTAGCGTATCATCCTCTAATTCGATTAGAACATCAGCTGCCTGCTGTATTGCAATAACACGTAGTACATAAATAGACTCATCAATGGTGAGCTCCTCTATAAGAGCTGCTACATCTGCTTCATTGACTCCATCGAAAGATTCCTGGATAAACACACGATCTTCTGCTTCGATAGCATCTTGGAGACTTTCCAAGTATTCCTTGGACAGCTCAAATTGCTTATTAGTTTGCACGAGAGGCTTCGATAGTTTGTGATAGAAACACAAAATCGGCAACATCGAGCTGTTCAGCTCTCTTATCCAATATCGGATGCGTATTGAACTCGGGAGGTAAATTAAATGGCTTCAAACAATTACGAAGTGTTTTTCTTCGATTACCAAAACCTGCCTTTACGACTTGTTTGAATAACTTTTCATTACAGTCTAAACTTTTAACATTATTACGCACAAGTCGAATTACTCCTGAATTGACCCTGGGAGGTGGATCAAAAACTTGAGGAGGCACAGTGAATAAGTAAGAAATATCATAAAAGGCTTGAAGCAAAACTGAGAGGATACCATACTCTTTACTTCCTTTTGGAGATGCAATGCGCTCTGCCACTTCTTTTTGAAGCATACACACGACCTCAGTGACTTGATCTTTGACCTCAAGCACTTTGAAAAATATTTGAGATGAAATATTGTATGGGAAGTTTCCCGTGATGCAATATTTACCCTTAAAGTATTCCTCGAGATTCATTTTCAAGAAGTCCCCTTCTGTGATTCTGTTGATTAGGTCAGGATACTTCTTTTTTAAGTATGCAATAGACTCCCTATCAATTTCGATTAGGTGTAATTCTAATGGCCTGTTCAAAAGGAAGTCAGTTAAGACTCCCATACCAGGTCCTATTTCTAGAACTTTTTCAGCACCATGATGCCCCGTAACAGCTTCCGCTATCCGCTCAGCAATACTGAGGTCATTCAGAAAATGCTGTCCCAAGTGTTTCTTAGCTTTAACTTTTTCTATCATCTCGCTCCGATAAATTTTTTATAAATTGCACCTAAAATTAAGGGAATATTCTTAAAGGTCCATCCAAGATCTTTAGTAACAACCAAACGAATAAGGCTTTTTTAAGCTAACCAGTATGAATCAGAAAAAGAATAGGTCAATAATGGGAATTAGTATAGGGGACTTGAACGGCATAAGTATGGAGGTAGTCATGAAAGGTCTATCTGACAATCGTACGTATAAGTCGATCACTCCGGTAATTTATGCCCACGGAAAAGCATTTACTTTTTACAAAAAATTATTGGATTTGGAGCAATTCAACTTTGTCCAGATCAGAAGTTTAGACGAAGCTCAGCATAGAAGAATCAATGTGATCAATGTGACCGAACAGTGTCCCGAGATCATTCCTGGGGCAGAAACCCAAGAAGCAGGAAAATTTGCATTGGAAGCAATTCGAATGGCTGTCAATGATTTGAAAGAGGGAAGAATTCAAGGCTTAGTGACTTGTCCAGTGAATAAAAATAATGTCAATTCGAAAGAATTGCCATTCATAGGTCATACTGAGTTTATCACGGAGGCCGTTGGGAAAACAGAAAGTTTGATGCTTATGGTGGCTGATCAGTTTAAGGTCGGATTAGTGACCGGACATATTCCCCTTAGCAAAGTTTCAGAATCAATCACCAAAGCGCTGATTATTCAAAAGGCAAATCTGCTTTTAAAATCGCTTCAAGATGATTTCGGGATTCACAGACCGAAAATCGCTGTATTAGCGCTGAACCCTCACGCCGGTGAAGACGGCTTACTCGGTACTGAGGAGGAAGAAATAATCAAACCTGCTATTCGAGAATTAAAGGACAATAACAAATTAGTTTTTGGTCCTTATCCAGCGGATGGATTCTTTGGAATGGCTCACCAAACAAAATTTGATGGGATTTTGGCAATGTACCATGATCAAGGACTCGGTCCATTCAAAGCAATGGCATTTAGCACAGGCGTTAATTTCACCGCCGGACTTCCTGTTATTAGAACCTCCCCAGATCACGGAACGGCCTATAATATTGCTGGTAAAAATGTAGCTGACGAAGGATCAATGCGTGCTGCGATTTTGTTGGCAATAGATATTATTCGACAGCGTCATCCTGAGAAAGAGGAAGATTAAGTATTTTCGTAAGTATCCGCAATTATGCCACTAACCTAATTTTCTTTGCTCGACTTGCAGGCAAGCCGATGACGTTCCGATAGCCATCGGAAGAAGTACTAGTAATACCAGTATCTACCGCATATTGAGCTGCTTTTTGATTTTTACTGGTGAATCTTTGGATTCCCGCAAATATTTCAAAAAGAAGTGTAAATTCTTTTTGAAAGTAGAATAATTCAAATTCTATCATACATTTCTATAAATTTTCCCTAATTTTGCGCACTTAAATCAACATGAGATATCATGAAATTCTTAAGATCATTTGACATAGAGGTCATTAAGTTTCTAGAAGGCAAGCATGAGATTGATTTCGAAGTTGGAAAAGAATTTTTTCTCAATTTTGAAGACAACGAATTGCTTGAAGAAGGGCTCTTGAGTATAAGAGTTTTGATGGAGAAAGGGGCGAATCTGATAACAATGAGTTTTCTTATCTCAGGCGAAGTTAAACTCACTTGTGATAGAACTCTGGAACAATATTTCGAAACGTTGAAAATCAACGAGAAGATTATTTTTAAATATGGTGAGGTCGAGGAAGAAATTAACGAAGAAGTATATATGATCACACGTGACACCGCTACAGTCAACGTTGCTCAGTTTATTTATGAGTTTATTTTGCTTGGTCTGCCTGCTAAAAAAATTCATCCTGATCATCGAACTGAATTTGATGAAGAAGATTACGAAGCAGAAGGAACCTACGCTTACATTGATGGAGATTATGATGAGGACTCGGAAGAAGAATCACAAGCTAGTGGCGATAAAAAAGAAGAAATTGCTGATCCACGATGGGAATTATTAAAAGAGTTAAAAAATAAAGAACAATCATAAACCACATATAAGATGGCACATCCTAAACGAAAAATCTCGAAAACCAGAAGAGATAAAAGAAGAACTCATTACAAGTTAGAGGCTCCAGGTTTCGCAAAATGTCAGACAACTGGCGAAATACATTTACCACACAGGGCATTCTGGCTAGACGGTAAGCTGTATTACAAAGGCCAGGTAATTATCGAAAAGGAGATGTCAGCCTAATCGAAATTTCAGATACTATTAGGGAATCCATTCGAATAAATCGAATGGATTTTTTTTTGATTAAGGTATGAAAGCCAATCAGATTATACCATAATTAATATGCTGTTACCAAATTGTTTTGGAGGTGACTGACAATTATAATATTTTTGCCTTCATTAAAAGATAAAAAACATTCCTAAAACCTAGTTAAAATTGAATCATACATGAATTCAATTTGACATAAAACCTCCAAAATGGACAAAATTAGAGCCATGATCACTGGGATCCAGGGATACGTACCGGATTACATCTTGACTAATAAAGAACTTGAAAAGCTTGTAGATACGAATGATGAGTGGATATTTTCCCGCACTGGAATAAGAGAATGAAGAATTTTGAAAGGAGAAAATCAGGGAAGCTCGGTGCTCGGTGCAGCAGCAGTTAAGGGGCTACTTGAAAAAACCGGTACTGATCCTTTAGATATTGACATGATCATTTGTGCAACTGTCACTCCTGATATGCCATTTCCTGCAACAGGCAATATCATAGCTTATGAGGTTGGTGCAAAAAACAGTTCTAGTTTTGATGTGGCAGCAGCATGCTCAGGATTTCTTTTTGCATTAAACATCGGAAGTCAGTACATCCAATCAGGAACTCACAAAAAAGTAATTGTGGTTGGAGCTGATAAGATGTCATCTATAGTTGATTACACTGATCGTACCACCTGTATTTTATTTGGTGATGGAGCAGGTGCTGTGTTGCTCGAACCTACCACAGAAGAATATGGAGTTATGGATACTATATTGAAAACTGACGGATCAGGAGCGCCATACTTACACATCAAGGCTGGTGGAAGTGCTAGACCTGCAACCATTGATACTGTACTGGCTAGAGAACATTATGCTTATCAGGAAGGTGCAACGGTTTTTAAGTTTGCAGTTACCAATATGGCCGATGTCAGTGCTCAGGTAATGGAGCGCAACGGACTAAAAGGTGACGACGTGGCCTGGCTAGTTCCCCATCAAGCAAACAAGCGAATCATTGATGCGACCGCCAATCGAATGGGAATCGGCCAAGAGAAGGTGATGATGAATATCGAGCATTACGGAAATACTACTGCAGCTACCATCCCCCTATGCCTATGGGATTATGAGCAGCAGTTGAAAAAGGGAGACAACCTTATATTGGCAGCTTTCGGTGGAGGCTTCACTTGGGGTTCAATTTATTTAAAGTGGGCATACGATCCCAAATAATTCATACTTAAGAAAAGAAACTATGGCAAGTACTGCAGATTTTAAAAACGGACTATGCTTGGTGATGAACAATGATATTTTCACAATTGTGGAGTTTCAACATGTCAAACCAGGTAAAGGCGCAGCATTCGTAAGAACAAAAATGAAAGGATTGACCAGTGGTAAAACTTTGGAGAAGACTTTCAACGCAGGAGAGAAAGTAGAAACTGCACGTGTGGAAAAGCGTCCGCATCAATTTTTATACAAAGATGATTTTGGCTATAATTTCATGGACACAAGTACATTCGAGCAAATTTCCATTGAGGAGAAATTGATCGAAAGATATGATTTGTTGAAAGATGGTCAGCTGGTAGATATCTTACTTCATGATGAGACAGAAACTCCACTCTCAGTAGAGCTTCCTCCATTTGTAGAGTTAATGATTACCTATACGGAGCCCGGTATGAAAGGAGATACAGCCACCAATGCAACTAAACCAGCGACATTAGAAACCGGAGCAATCGTGATGGTCCCGCTGTTTGTGGAACAAGACATCATGATCAAGGTAGATACACGAGATAAATCCTACTCCGAACGCGTAAAATAAGTTCGAAAAGCCTGTCGATTTACTTAAACTTCCTGGCTTCGTCATTTTTCAACCTAACCTGTAATTTGCCCCGAGCAAACAAAAAACATAACTTATGAAAGCAAAAAAGATTCAAGAATTGATCGATTATATTTCAAATTCAGGCCTTGCCGAAGTCAAAATAAAGACTCAAGAATTTGAACTTTCCGTCAAAAAATATGCAGATCAGTCTGGTACTAGATATGTGGAATCAGTTCCTTCCCCTATCGCGGCTCCTGCACCGCAAACTTTTGTGTCGGCTCCAGCTACTCAGGTGATAATTCCTGCCACAGCAAGCAATCTAGTTGAAATTAAATCTCCAATGATCGGTACTTTTTACCTAACCGCAAAACCAGAGTCTCCAGCCTTCGTCAGCGAAGGTGACATGATAAAAGCTGGACAAACAGTTTGTATCATCGAGGCGATGAAACTATTTAATGAAATCGAATCTGAAATCTCAGGTAAGATTGTGGAGATCCTAGTGAACAATGCCACACCTGTTGAATATGATCAACCCTTATTCTTGGTAGATCCAGCAGGTTAATTTTCAATTCTAAATCACATATCGTGTTTTCAAAAATATTAATTGCCAACAGAGGTGAGATCGCACTGAGAATCATTCGGACCTGCAAAGAGATGGGGATCAAAACAGTGGCAGTCTATTCAACAGCTGATAAGGACAGCTTGCATGTCAGATTTGCAGACGAAGCTGTTTGTATTGGTCCAGCACCAAGTAAAGAGTCTTATTTAAATATTCCCAGAATTATCGCAGCGGCAGAAATCACCAATGCGGATGCAATACATCCAGGTTATGGGTTTCTTTCAGAGAATGCTGAGTTTTCTAAAATTTGCGAGGAATATGGCATAAAATTCATAGGAGCCAGCCCAGATATGATTAACAAAATGGGAGATAAGGCAACCGCCAAAGCAACCATGCGGGTAGCTGGTGTTCCTACCATTCCTGGCTCAGAAGGATTATTAGCATCACTGGAAGAGGGAGTTAAAATAGCAAGTGAAATGGGTTATCCAGTGATCCTAAAAGCAACCGCTGGAGGTGGTGGAAGAGGAATGCGGATTGTCAAAGAAGAAGACGGATTCAAAAAAGCTTGGGATGATGCCCGAATGGAATCCGCAGCTTCTTTCGGAAATGATGCGCTTTATTTAGAGAAATTTGTGGAGGAGCCCCGCCACATTGAAATTCAAATTATTGGCGATAGCACAGGTAAAGCATGTCACCTATCCGAAAGGGACTGCTCCATACAGCGAAGACATCAAAAGCTTGTAGAAGAAACTCCTTCTCCATTTATCACCGATGAACTACGAGAGGCTATGGGTAAAGCTGCAATCAAAGGCGCTGAAGCAATCAAATATGAAGGAGCGGGTACAGTCGAGTTTTTAGTGGATAAAAATAGAAACTTCTATTTTATGGAGATGAATACCAGAATTCAGGTGGAGCATCCGATTACTGAAGAGGTAACTGATTTTGACCTCATTAAAGAACAGATCAAAGTAGCGGCAGGAAAACCAATAAGTGGGGAAAACTATTATCCAAAGCTATATGCGATGGAATGTAGAATCAATGCAGAGGATCCAACTCACGGTTTTAGACCAAGTCCTGGTAAGATCCAAAACTTGCATATCCCCGGAGGAAGAGGTGTTAGGGTAGATTCACATGTGTATGCAGGATATGTGATCCCGCCAAATTATGACTCTATGATTGCTAAACT
>JBDNIP010000083.1:0-5744 GCA_041688245.1 Algoriphagus sp. | reverse complement strand
GGAAATTTCCCTGCATCTCCCTAGGTGATGTATCATTGATGGTTCAAAAGGGGGGTAGTTTTCAGAAAGGCGTTGAAATGTTCATTTTGAGCTAACTGGAGCATATTTTTTCAGAGTTTTAGTTTTACTCGGACGCCAGTATATTTAAATGATAAAGGTCAAATTTCTATTTCACCTCAATACATGAGTGCTGATGAATTTTCCAATGGGTTAGCTGCAATTCAATGTGATGTTTGTTATCCAGAGGATACTGAGAATTCAAGTCGAGGAAAATGGGGTTATATAGATGAAAGCGGGAAATTACAAATATGGCCAAAATTCGACTACGCATTTAAATTTGATGAAAACGGAATTGCTATTGCTAGGAAGGATGGAAATAATTTTTTCATAAATAAATCTGGAGTTAAACTATTTGACCGAGACTTTGATCAAGTTTTTGCTTTCTCAGATAAAAAAGCAAGAGTCAAAATAGGTGAAAAACTTGGGTTTATTGATTTGAATGGAAATGAGATAATTCCATTTCTATACCTTGAAGCTTCAGATTTTATTAATGGATTTGCAACCGTCCAACTTAGTGATGGTGCTTGGGGGGTAATTGATGAAAAAGGGAAATTTATTATTCAACCAACTTATGATGAATTGAGTGTTCCTTTTGTAGATGCAGTTTTTTTTAAAAAAGGGAATGAAAAAGGTTTGATGAAAATTGAAAGTCAGGAGTTAATTTTTAATGATTTTGACGAGTACTACAGAGATTTTTATTCGGACTTGACGATTGTTAGCTGTTTCAGGAATTATGAAAAAATTGTGAGTGATGTGTTTTCTGAAGAAAACTTTCCATATGTGCCAATCCTAATAAAAAATGGAGTTAAAAGAATAAAGGAAAAAATTGAAAGGGATGAGAGCTTTAGGCCTGCAGGATCCTCTTCAATGACATTTAAAGAAAAATACTATAGTGAAAATGCTTTGCAAAGCTTTAAAGGGGTAGGCTACGATAGGGATGCATCATTAAATAATAAGGAGATAACTGTTTTGACTACAACTTTAAAAATGCCAGCCTTCAACCAAAATGACGTTGAAAATTTCAGGAACGAAATAATTGAGAAGGTAAACTCTTTTGAACCTAAATCCGAAATGAAAGAGACTAACTTTGATCCTTCAAAGTTTGATTCATCATTATTTTGGGAGTTTCCTGAGTTTTTCCTAGGGATCTCATATAAGTGGGATTTGTTTGGAGGTAACATGGAAGATTTGTTAATCATGGAATTACGAGTCGAGGTAAAATGAAAAAATTTATAAGGTGACATTTGAAAGTATGTCAACGTACCATTCCTACCAAAAAAAAAGAATGCTTTGAAATTCTCTGACATAGATATAAAAAAGGCTAAAGAAGAACTCAAAAAAGAATGGAACTCATTCCAAGTTCCTGAGCTAATCCATTCCAGAATCAGAGCACTTTTCTGGGAGCATTATGAGCGTGATGAAACTGTCAAAGCTCTAATGGAAGAATTTGATATGAAGGAGTGCTTTGCAGCAAGGTGCTACTATTTTTCTGAAGCAAATCAAGCTATTAAGGAGAGGTTAGAACGGGTTGGAATGTTTTACAATTGTATCTCTTGCAATGATGCATGTATCCCAAAATGCCTGAAATAAAGGGTGGACAAGACCCATTTTTTTCCTTAAATGAAAATCAGTTCTGTCCATTTTGTTAAATGAATTTGGGAATGAAATTTTAATCGCTATTTTTAGTTTCAGCTACTTTTTCAAATAATGCTCCAAGACCTCATTAAAGACCTACAATCAACCCTAAAGAATTACTCTAAGGAATTGGCTAATAAGAATCTACTCGTGGATATCCCATGGACAATGGTGGATGGAGACTTGAATCTGCAAAGACTCATTTTTAGAAAAGACAATTCCCTGTATATCGTCAGAGAAGGAGAAATCCAAGAAAGTAAATGGGAGTATCTTCCTGCAATGAGTTCTTTGGTGATAGAAATCGGAGGAAAGAAGATGCTTATGAATGAAGTTTTTGCTGATGGCAAAGCCCTTATTCTTAAGAAGGATGGATTAGCCTCAGATTTTCTATCCTTTGCCAATCAAAATGAATTACCAAATTTGGACTTGGTTTCATACTTGAAATCAATAATTAACATTGAGAATAATCTCCGTAGATCAATAGCTAACGATGAACCTGTGACTTCTGTAGAGGGGTCTGATAATATTGGTTTTTATATAATGATCGCAGTATTTGTATTTATTGCATTGACCATATTCTTTTTAGCATTTACTTAATAAATATGACCCAAGACCTTGAAAAGACCCTTTGGGCAACAGCTGATAAGCTCCGTAACAATATGGATGCTGCCGAATACAAGCATGTTGTTCTAGGCCTAATATTCCTCAAATACATTTCTGATAGGTTTGAAGACCTTCATAATAGGCTAAAGGATGATCCTTATGCTGATGCTGAGGATAAGGATGAATACCTAGCTGAGAATGTATTCTACGTGCCACCTTCTGCAAGATGGAATTACCTACAGTTCCAACGAGCAAAGCTACCATCCGTAGGTAAAGACTTGGATGATGCGATGGATGCCATAGAATTAGACAATCCATCACTTAAAGGAGTGCTTCCCAAAGACTATGCAAAACCAGCTTTGGACAAGAAAAGACTTGGAGAACTGCTAGACTTGATTGGCAATGTAGGATTTAAGCAGTCTGGTCAGGATAGCAAGGATTTGCTTGGAAGAGTTTATGAATACTTCCTAGGAATGTTTGCAGATGCTGAAGGAAAGCGTGGAGGTCAGTTTTATACTCCTGAAAGTATTGTGAAACTCCTTGTAGAGATGCTAGAGCCTTACCAAGGCAGAATCTATGATGGATGCTGTGGCAGTGGAGGGATGTTTGTGCAGAGTGAGAAGTTCTTAAAAGCTCATGGTGGAAAGATCGGTGATATCGCTGTCTATGGTCAGGAGAGTAATCCAACTACCTACAAACTGGCTAAAATGAACCTTGCTATTCGTGGGATAGATGCTAAGATAGAATTGGGTGATACATTCCATGAAGACAGACATAAGGATCTAAAGGCTGATTTTATCATGGCTAATCCCCCATTTAATATTTCAGACTGGGGAGGTGAGCAATTACAGGATAGTCACTTGTGGAAGTATGGAACTCCACCAGCAGGGAATGCAAACTATGCATGGCTACAACTCTTTATCAACAAGCTTAATCCAAATGGAACAGCTGGGATAGTCTTGGCAAATGGCTCGATGACGACCAACTCAGGTAATGAGGGAGAGATCAGAAAGAAGCTGATCCAAGAAGGAGTGGTAGATTGTATGGTAGCCTTGCCTACTCAGCTATTTTTCAATACTCAAATCCCAGCTTGCCTATGGTTCTTAGCAAGAAACAGGAGAAATCATAAGTTCAGAGATCGGAGCAATGAGATACTTTTCATAGATGCTCGTAATCTGGGAGAGATGATCTCCAGAAAGAACAAGAAGCTGGATGATACAGATTTAGCTAAAATCGCAGAAACTTACCTTGCTTGGAGATCAAAGGATGGGAATTATGAAGATCTAGCTGGATTCTGTAAGTCTGCCACTTTAGAAGAAGTGGAGGCAAATAACTTTGTCCTTACTCCTGGAAGGTACGTGGGTGCTGAAGACATCGAAGATGATGGTATTCCATTTGGTGAAAAAGTAGCTACCATCACAGAAAGTCTTCAACAGCAGTTTGCCAAGTCCAATGAGCTTCAAGAGCGAATCAAAAAGAATTTAGGGAAAATCGGGATTGAGCTATGACAAGAGACCTTACTCAGTCTGCAATAGACAGACAGAATATTTTAAATAACACCCAAGCCTTTGAGCTTATACGAGCTAAGTTAGGCTTAACTGGCTTGTTGTATAATGATGAATTTAAATTTACCACTAAAATGGTAGCAGACTTCTATGAAGTAGATGTAAGGACTGTTAAAAGGTATGTTGAGAATTTTGAAGATGAAATACAACACAATGGCTATGTAGTTTTAAAAGGAGCCAAACTTAAAGAGTTTAAGGAGTTGTTTGGTTATTTAATGTCTGCAAATGATGATGAAGCTTCACAGAGGGACGCTGATGTCCCCCTGTTAAATCAAAATACTGAAAATCAATCATATAAGAAGATAAAAGCACTTGCTGTTTTTAATTTTAGAGCAGTTTTGAACCTCGGGATGCTTCTCAACGAAAGCGAAAAAGCAAAACAAGTGCGTAGTTTAATGTTGGATGTAGTTATCGATACCATCAACAAGCGTATTGGAGGTTCTACGAAATACATCAACCAGCGTGATGAGGAATTTTTAGTTGCCATTACCCGCGAGCCACAATACAGAAAAGAGTTTACAAATGCCCTTAATGTATACTTAGATATGGGGCCAATGAAATATAGCATTTACACGGATGCAATTTATACCTCTATTTTCAAGGAAAATGCCAAAGAATATAAGGCTATTCTAAAGCTCGAATCTAAAGACAATCTAAGAGACACAATGTACTCTGAAGTATTAAAACTCATTGCTTCTTTTGAAATAGGAATAGCGGATGAAATCCAAGAAAAGTCAGAAGAATTAGGAAGAAAATTAAGGCCTTCAGAGCTTAATTTATTGATAGACAGTTTTGCTAACAAAAGACTTTGGATTCCGCAAATAGAAGATGCCAGAGCTAAAATGGCTACCAGAGATTATGGATTGCGTAACATCATTCATCAACGTTTAAAAAATTACATTGGAGCTTTAAGTAAGGAAGATTACAACCGCTTTTTGGGAGAACGCAGCAAAGATCTTATAGACCGTGTCCTTGATAACCCAGAACTGATTGACGTTTTTAAAAGATTGAAAAACAGATGAGTATTGAATTTCAATATTTTACGAGTCAGTATGCTATAGAGGTACACGATAGTATAGTTAGAGAATCAGGGGGTTTTATGGGCATTAAAGATTCGGGCCTTATTGATAGCACATTAGGCCACATGCAAAACGAGCTTTATTATCCCGATATAGAACATAAACTCACGCATTTGCTCTTCTCTTTCAACAAAAACCATTGCTTTAATGATGGTAATAAAAGAGCCTCCTTAGCCCTTTCTGTTTATTTTTTAGCTATAAATGGCTTAGATATTTTAATTGATAAGTTTATTATTGAAATGGAAAATATTGTGGTGGATGTAGCTGATAACCGCATAGATAAAGATTTGCTTTTTGAAATTATCACCTCACTTCTTTATGAAGAAGATTATTCTGAAGAGCTAAAACTAAAAATTATTGATGCTAAACTTTCTAACAAGCAATGCCAATGATTAACTGAATGGAATACAAATTAGGGGAGATATCCGAAATTAAGAATGGGAAATCTAGGCCAAAATTCAAAGGCTCAATTCCTGTTTATGGGGGTAATGGGATTTTAGATTTCAGCAGTGAATTTAATGTGTCTGAGGAAACTGTAATAATAGGTCGGGTTGGAGCTTATTGTGGTTCAGTCTATTTTGAGAATAGGAAAATTTGGGTTTCAGATAATGCTTTGTATCTCAAAACAAAAGGGAGTAATGACTCAAAATATTTCTATTACTTATTACTGGCGTCCGAGTAAAACTAAAACTCTGAAAAAATATGCTCCAGTTAGCTCAAAATGAACATTTCAACGCCTTTCTGAAAACTACCCCCCTTTTGAACCATCAATGATACATCACCTAGGGAGATGCAGGGAAAT
>JBDNIP010000613.1:0-3321 GCA_041688245.1 Algoriphagus sp. | reverse complement strand
TTTGGCTTCCATTCGATCTGCCCGCATCTTGATTTGAGCTTCACTTTCTTCCCCAGAGACATAGAGACTCGTCTTTCCTGTCAAGATCAAAGCAATCTGAAGCATCAAAGTTGACTTTCCGATCCCAGGTTCGCCCCCGATCAAGACTAGTGATCCCGGTACAATACCGCCGCCAAGTACCCGATCGAGTTCTGAGTCTCCGGTGATCCAGCGTGCTTGTTCTTCGTAGTTGACATCCTGAATCTTACGAGGGGTATTTACTTTTTTGGTCGTTGAGCTTGGGGTTTTCCAACTCCCTTTTCCAGTTTCTTCCTTTTGGATTACTTCTTCGACATAAGTATTCCATTCGCCGCAGGCCGGACACTTACCGATCCATTTGGCGCTTTGGGAGCCACAGTTTTGGCAGAAAAAAGAGGATTTGGTTTTAGCCATTTTTGATTTACGAATTACGAGATTCTTCGGAACTTCAGAGGTTGAATTAAGTCGTGAGGTTTTTTTAAAACAACTAATATGAATCTAAGCAATCGTACACGGTGTCAAATTTAATGTTGATTTGTTACATAAAATCCCTCCCGATATTCGGGACAGGTTCTTGCCCTCTTTGGTCGCGATTGCTATCGAGAGGGGGAATTCGATCCGCTTCCAAATTAAGATTTCTCTTAAAACCAGACGGTGCCACAAACTGAATACTCAATAATCAGGAATGCCGAACATCGAATTTTAAAGATTAAATACTCATGTCTAACTTCTTAATTCTTGGGTCTAAATATCTTGATATTATTAATGTGCTTCCAGCCAATCCATTCCAGTTCCCACTTCTACTTCGACCGGCACTTTCATTTTGATCGCGTTGGACATTAGTCTTGGGATAGTTGCTTTGAGGAGTTCTACTTCATCTTTGTGCGCATCGAAGACTAATTCATCATGGACCTGAAGAATCATTTTTGATTTCAGATTTTCCTTTTTCATCCACTCATGGACATGAATCATGGCGACTTTGATCAGATCTGCGGCCGATCCTTGGATAGGCGCATTGATGGCATTTCGCTCCGCAAAGCCTCGCATATTCATATTACGACTGTTGATATCGCGTAGGTAGCGGCGGCGACCCAGAATGGTCTCCACATATTCATCTTTTTGCGCTTTCGCTATCACTCCGTCCATATAGGCTTTGATAGCAGGAAATTCCTTGAAATAGGAATCGATAATCTCTTTGGCTTCTCCCCTCGGAATATTCAATCGCTGGGAAAGTCCGAAGGGTGAAATACCATAGATAATCCCAAAATTGGCTGTTTTAGCCTTACGACGCATATCGGTAGTCACATCTTCGAGTTGCACTTGGAAGATCTTGGCGGCGGTAGTTGCGTGAATATCCCGACCATTTCGGAAGGCCTCGAGCATAGATTCATCACCTGAAAATTCGGCCATGATCCGCAGCTCGATCTGTGAGTAATCAGCGGCAAGCAGGATATGATTTTCGTCCCGAGGTACAAAAGCTTTTCGGATCTCTCTTCCTCTTTCCGTTCGGATTGGGATATTCTGAAGGTTTGGATTAGTGGAGGAAAGACGACCTGTTGCAGCCACAAATTGGTTGTAGGTGGTGTGGATTCTACCTGTTTTTGGACTGATCAGCAGTGGAAGTGAATCGACATAAGTAGATTTCAACTTTACCATCTGTCGGTAATCCAAGATTGCCTGAGCGATCTCATGCTCATTGGCCAATCGGCTTAAGACTTCTTCCCCGGTGGCATACTGACCTGTTTTGGTCTTTTTCGCTTTAGCATCAAGTTTCAGTTTATCGAAAAGCACCTCGCCGAGTTGCTTTGGTGAGGCCAAATTAAACCGCACTCCAGCAATTTCATAGACACGTTTTTCGATGACTAGACTTTCATTTTCCAGCAGAATGGATAATTCTGCAAGACTTTCGGTATTGACTCGGATTCCTTCAAATTCCATATCTGCCAAGACATTGATCAAAGGATTTTCCACTTCGTAAAAAAGCTTTTCTAACTGATTGTCCTTCAGTGTCGGGTCAAAAGTTGCTTTCAGGCGAAGGGTGATATCAGCATCTTCTGCAGCATATCCAGTCACTTCATCTTCATCGACTTCTCGCATATTCCCTTGATTCTTCCCTTTCTTCCCGATCAGATCGGTGATGGATACAGTTTTATAATTCAAGTATTGCTCCGCTAGCCAATCCATGGAATGCCTTCCCTCTGGCTCAATCAGGTAATGGGCAAGCATGGTGTCATAGAGTGCGCCTTTGACTTCAATCCCGTAGTTTTTCAAGACTAAGATATCATATTTGATATTTTGCCCGATCTTCCGAATTGCTTCATTTTCAAATAGGGGGCGAAGGATTTCTAAAATCGCCTGGGTGGCTTCCTGATTTTCCGGGCAGGGAATGTAGTAGGCTTCGCCGGTGACATAGGCAAATGAAATCCCAACCAATTCCGCCTCCATTGCATTCAGTGAAGTAGTCTCAGTGTCAAAGCAAAGCTCAGCTTGCATCTGCATGTATTCCAATAATTCCTTGATGGCATCCTCCCCCTTGATTTTATGGTAATTGTGAAGGTTGGAGTGAATGGTGTCTGCTGGAGCTTTCTGGGTAATTTCCATACTACCTTCCTCAACCCCGATCGAAGTAGAAACTGTCGAAGTAGCGGCAGGAGCTCCAAAGAGTCCCAATTGCTCCTCTTTTTGAACGGTAGCTTTTCCACCCGACTTTTTGAATACCCGAGCTGCCAGCGTTTTAAATTCGAGTTCTGTAAATATTGTCCGTAGTTTTTCCTCGTCGATTCCGTCATATTTCAAGTCATCGTGTATGAAATCTATTGGCACGTCGAGCTTAATCGTGGCAAGTTCCTTGGATAAGATTCCCTGCTGGGCAAAGTTCTCCACATTTTCCCGCTGTTTTCCCTTGAGGTCCGCAGTATTTTTGATAAGTTCCTCCACGGTGCCATACTCCTTGAGGAGCTTTACCGCTGTTTTTTGACCGATTCCTGGGATTCCGGGAATATTATCTACGGCGTCACCCATCAGTCCGAGGATATCGCGCACCTGATCCACATTTTCGATATCCCACTTTTCACAGATTTCTTTGGGTCCCATCACATCGACATCATTTCCCATAAATTTGGGTTTATAGAGAAAAATATGATCATCGACCAGCTGACCATAGTCCTTGTCGGGAGTCATCATATAAACAGTGAAATTTTCTTTTTCAGCTTTTTTAGACAAAGTTCCAATCACGTCATCTGCCTCAAATCCATCTAGCTCCAGGATAGGAATGTTAAAGGCTTTTACAATTTGTTTGACCCA
>JBDNIP010000612.1:0-1062 GCA_041688245.1 Algoriphagus sp. | reverse complement strand
TTTTTAACTCCTGAGTAAATGGAATACGCTGATTGGAAAACTCTATTGCCAAACATTTTTGGTAAACGCTCTCCAAAAGACCTGGTCCTAAATATCGATGAACTTCAATAGCCGCTCCTAAAATCTTGTAGGATAGATCATCTATTGCCTTCTTTGTTGGGGTCATAATTTTCTTTAAAAGTTAGAAAGAAAATTACTTTCTTAAGTTTTCTAACCATTTTAAAACTATGTTCTCTATGTGACTATGTGGTTCAAAAAAAATGTGACTAGTTGGTTTAATTAGTATTTTAGAGCGTAAACGACGAAGCCCGATCTACTTATGAGAAAATCACTCCTCATTTTCCTTTTTGTATGCTGTAGTTTTTTGGCAAATGCCACCGAACTCGTGCAGCTGATCAACACCTACCAAGCGGATTATGGCGCTTTGCAGAGATTGTATTCTAATTCGCTTTCGCCAGAATATTTCACCCGAATCCAGAAATTTAACCAAGACTATCTCGATGCACTACGAAGCCTCAAGTATGAGGTGTTTTCTGAGGATGGGAAAATCGATTATGTGCTGTTCCGGAATTATTTGGAGAAGGAACTCGCGGAACTTGACTTGGATAGAAAAGCATTTGTGGAGGTTTCAGGAGTTTTGGCTTTTGCTCCGCCATTGGAAGAATTTGTAAAAGGGCGAAGACGTGCAGTTCGACCAAATGCGAAGGACCTGGCAGCTAGCTGGAATCAGGTGGCTATGAAAGTCGATCAGCAATTGAAAGCCTTGTCTTCACAATCAAAATGTACCAGTTGGCAGAAAGCCGATCTCGCAGCTCAAGCGGTGGAATCCTTGAATAAGGTAACTGCTGAAGCATACAGTTATTACTACGATTATGATCCGGAATTTACCTGGTGGATGCCTGCTTCCTGGGAAAAACTCGATACTAGTATGAAGGAGTATGCCAAAGGGTTGCGTGAGTATTACACGAATTCGGTGAAAGATGATGGAAGTGGAATCATAGGCAGACCGATTGGACGAGAAGCGCTGGAGAAGCAATTGGCCTTTGAGATGATTGCTTATTC
>JBDNIP010000082.1:0-2079 GCA_041688245.1 Algoriphagus sp. | reverse complement strand
TATTCCCACAAGACACTTTACTGAATAATTACCATAACTACGACCCTGTAGCCAAGAGTGGTTGGAAATATCAGGATCTTGGAAATATTGGATCAGCATCTCGGTCAATCTTTTACCAAGTTCCCGAAATGATTGGGACTACTTCAGGGTTTACGGCTTATGATCTCTACTATCGAGCTCCGGAAAATCAAAAATACTTCGACACTAAATCTCCATTTACTAATATGTCTGCCTTTTTTGGAGGGGGTAATCGGAATATGCTGGATATTGAATTTGCCAGAAACATCAATCCTAGATGGAACGTAGGGTTTGAGTTCCATACTATTCGTGCCAAAAAGACATTGAATCCTATAGCCAGAGATGATAATATGGTGGATCAAACTGCCTATTCAATTCATACAAACTACCGATCTGAAAATGGGAAGTATTGGTTTCTAGGTAATTTTTCACGAATGCGACATGTTGTTAATGAGATTGGAGGCATCATTCCTCCAGAAGAGGACAGTACTTCCGTATATTTCACTTACGAGGATGCAAAGGTTTGGTTGAGATTCTCTCAAGCTCGAGATTTACGGCAGAATTACCATTTCTATCATGAGTACAAAGTGAAAGACGGCTTACAGCTCTATCATATTTTTGATAGAAAAAGTCAGGATTTAATATTCGAAGCGGACATGTCAAAGTCGGATACTTTGTATTACCCACGCTATGGAAACAGCGCAAGGGATACGGCACAGAATCGAAATGACTTCTCTGAATGGCGTAACGAAGTTGGCTTTAAAGGTACCTTCGGAGGCTTTTATTATAATGCCCACGCAAAGTTTCGAACAGGAAGAATGCGCAGCCCTTCATTTGAAAGTGACAATAGCTTTAATGAAGTTTTTATTGGAGGTGAGCTTATCGGCAAGATTTCTGAAAAATGGAGCCTCAGTGCCGATGGTGAATATTTACTTCCGGGAGCATTTAAGCTTCATGGGCTGATGACTTCTCCTTGGCTCGATATTGAGTACACTAAAGCAGTATATAAGCCTGCCGCTATGCAGCAAGAGTATCAAGGATATTTTTTACAGTGGAATAATAACTTTGACAACGTTGGTGTAGACCAAGTGAAAGGTACATTGAAAGTTGATAGGGAAAAGATTCGATTGCGACCTTCCTTGACCTTAAACAGGATTAATAATTACGTCTATTTTGAGGTTAATGGAAATGCAACTCAAGCTGGAGGGGAAGCTTTTATGCTAATGCCGGGATTGATTGCGAATATTCAGATTGGTCAAAAGTTCCGATGGGATACTGAATTGATTTTCACCCAAGTGACAGGAGATGGAAGTGATGTATTTAGGATACCAAAAGTCTACGCAAATTCACGATTTTATTTCGACAGCCCACTCTTTAATGATAATGTGGTGGTACAGATGGGAATCGATGTTCGATATCATTCCTCTTATTTTGGAAACTCCTATTTCACAGGTACGCAGCAATTTAATTTGCAGAACAACTTTGATGTTTATGCCTATCCTGTTGCTGATTTTTTCTTGGATTTTAGGATTAATAGGACCCGAGTCTTATTTAAGTACAATCATCTGAACAATGGTTTTATGAATCAAGATGGTTATTTTGTGACTCCAGATTATACCGGGTACAAATCGTTTTTAGACTTGGGAATCACCTGGTATTTATTCGACTGATATGAGCTGGGAAGAGCGCACCAAGGAGAAAATGCTTCACTTGAAGCTTCCAACAGACCCAAGATGGGTAGGTATAGCTGAAATGCGAATTGCCGATATCTTGACAGATCATGCCTATTGTGAACAAAAGGCAGCTTCATCTTGCATTAGTCTAATTTTAAGATTTAATGATTTGGATCAAATAGTAGACACGTTAACTCCGATTGTAGCAGAAGAATGGGCCCATTTTGAGCGCGTGATGGATCAAATACGAAAACGAGGTCTAAAATTCGGATATCCTCGAAAGGATGAATACGTGGTATCACTTATCAATTTTGTGAAGAAAGGTGGGAATCGAATGCAACAGTTAACAGAGCAATTGCTGTTGAATGCCATAATCGAAGCACGAAGT
>JBDNIP010000611.1:0-13460 GCA_041688245.1 Algoriphagus sp. | reverse complement strand
CTCTTTAGAAAAAACTATCTGCTTACAATTGGCAGAGTTGGTGGAACTAGAAATGCATTAACAAAGGAGGCAATAGAGAAAATAGAAGTCCGAATAGATGACAATAATAAAAAAATCGCTAAAGTCCTTTCCAATTTAGATTCCAAGATCAAACTAAACAACCGTATCAATTCGGAACTGGAGGCGATGGCGAAGTTACTGTATGAGTATTGGTTTGTACAGTTTGACTTCCCCTATGACTTTCGACAAAGCAAGCCTGCCGACGAGACTTCCAAGCCCCAAGATATCAAGCCCTATAAATCATCAGGTGGAAAAATGGTCTGGAATAAGGACTTAAATAGGGAGATTCCGGAGGGGTGGGAAAGTGGAGTTGCCAGTGACTTATTTGATTTCAATCCTAGTTTAGGTATACCTAAAGGGGCAGAAGCTAAATATCTAGATATGAATTCAATTCCGCAAAGTGGTTTCATGACCTTAGAACCACAGATAAAAGAGTTCGCTGGAGGTGTTAAATTCCAAAATGGAGATGTTGTTGTTGCCAGAATTACTCCATGTCTAGAGAATGGAAAGACAGCTTTAATTACTCAGCTTGAAGAAAATGAGATTGGATTTGGTTCTACTGAATTTATTGTAATTAGAGGTAAAAGCTCACAATTAAGCGGATTTGCATCGTTTTTAGCTAGATCAGAAAGTTTTAGAAATTTTGCCATATCGAATATGACAGGGACATCGGGTAGAAAAAGAGTAGATGCCAACACGTTAAAAAATTATAGCCTGCCAATTCCAGACGATATGATATTGTCAAAATTTGAGGGAATCACAGCTGAAATCTTCAACACACAAACAAATAACGTAAAGCAAAACCAAGAACTCTCCTCACTTCGAGATTGGTTATTGCCCATGCTGATGAATGGGCAAATCTCGGTGATGGATGCAGAAGAAAGAGTAAGTGAGGAATTGGGGATGGTGGCTGAAGTGGAACGGGGGAGGTATGAAAAAAAATAGATTTTTATAAATGGTTTGTTTAAATTAACCTATTGCTTAATTTTGTCGTGAGAAGAAAAGCACAACTGATTAGAATTTCCGATGACGGAAAGAAGGCTTTCTACCTGGATGAAGAGAATTCCGTAGAAATTATGAGCTTTCTGAGATCAGAATCGGCCAATTTGAAGAAGTTCAATACCTCCTTGGACTTGATTTTGAACCATCGTGCGCCGAGAGACTTGTATGACAAAGAGAATTTTGAAAGAGGTTGTGAACAGGTTACCGCAATTAAATTGTTTAAAGGGAAGAAAAATCCCAGGATTTACTGTCAGCAATACACTGACGGAGAGACGGAGCGATTCGTAATTATTGGGGTTGAGCTTCTTGAAAAGAAGAAATCCCAAAAATTGACATCGGTAGAAAAAAGTATAATTAGAAGAGTATCCAAATTCGAGTACGACTTAACCCCAAAACCATGACAGACTCTATCAAAAAAGAATGGGATATCCTCTTTGAAGGAATTTCCTATGAAGACCAGATTGCTTCCAAGGCTGATTTATTGGCTTTGCAATTTTTGGGTTTAGTAGATCAAAAAATGGAGCAAGAAGAAATATCCAAGAAAGAGTTAGCTGAAAAAATAGGCACTTCTGCTTCCTTCATTACACAGTTGTTCCGAGGAGATCGCAAACCTAATTGGAATATTTTAGCTAAAATGTCCCTCGAACTTGACTTGGATTTCAAAGTGCTAACGGAGGAAATGGTTCAAGAAAAAGTACAGGAAGAGTTATTGGCCTATCATCAGCGCTGGTCAAAAACTCAAGAATATTTCAAGTTAAAGAATCAAGTCACCAATCCTCATATGGTCATGGCTGTAGGCCACTCAACCGATGATGAATATGCTATGGCAGGATGAAAGCAAAATTTTCCCCATTACAATTGCTGGATTTTAAGCTCTTGGAGTCTCACTATGAGTTTATCGTACCCAAAGAAGATGATATCAATCTAAAGGACTTGTTCCAGTCCTACCCGGTTGATATTGATTTTGGGATTGGCAAAACAGAAGATGAAGGTGAAATCCAGCTTTTCACTAAAATCGAAGTCAACAAAAGCAGAAAGAAAACACTTCCAGGCTACAAACTGATGGTCGAAGGCGGAGGCACTTTTCGTATCCAAGATCCTGAAAACGTGGAAGAAGGCTTACGAAATAATCTCAGTCAGTTTTCGACTCTCAACATGATGATCAATAACTTGAGAAATATCATGTACCAAATCACTAACCTTGGTCCGATGGGTGGATATTTATTACCTCCAATTGATATTTCGGGTTTGTTAAGAGATAAGGCTGAGGAATTAGAGAAAAAGGAATTTAAGATAAAATCCTAAAAATTAAGGTTAATCAATTGCCTCAGGCGATATTGAATAAGGCTTTTCGGGGTGAGTTGGTCGGTCAGGAAATGAAGGAGTATGTGAGAGAGGTAGGGGAGGTGATGATGGCGGCGGATGATAAAGTAAAATGCAAAATGAAATAACTAAATGAAATAAAAATTTAGCATGGCTCTTAAACTCGACTTAATTCAGTTTTTTATAAAAAGGATCACCAATTCTAATGCTCAAACTTTTGGAAGCGAAGTAGCGCATCTTTTCGAGCATTTAGAAAAAGAGGTCAAAGACAATCCGATTTATAATCTGTACGAGTCCTCAAGATCGAAATGGAAAGAATGGGAAGAGCAAACGGATGATGACCTTGATTTACCTTCACAATTCGAAGAGACTAAGCTTTACGTCTATGACATTTATAAAAGAGTTGCTGAAAAGGGAAAGGAAGGATATAGTTTAACATTCCATTATTTTCCAACTCAGCATTCAAACATTAATGACAAAATAAGTACTTTTAATGCTCAATTATTACCATTTCTTGCTGAAAGTCTAAATGATATAATAGACGCAAACCCTGAGCATGAAGATCAACTTAAGAAAGTAAATGGTAATACCGTATTTATTATTCATGGTCATGATGGGCATTTAAAAACAGAAGTTCAGCTTTTACTACACAGGGCAGGTGTAAATAATATTGTCCTTCATGAGCAAGCTGACAAAGGAAGGAATATTGTGGAAAAATTAATTGAAGAAACTGATTCTGCAAATTATGCAATAGCACTTCTTTCACCTGATGATATTTTAAATGATGGTACCAAGAGAGCGAGACAAAATGTGATTTTAGAAATTGGCTATTTTTTAGGAAAACTTGGAAAAAGTAGGGTTAGACTTTTGAAGAAAGGAGATGTTGAAATACCCTCTGATTTGAGTGGCATTTTGTATGAAAATTATGATGAATCAGGTTCTTGGAAGATAAATATTTGTAAGGAATTGCAAGCTGTTGGGATTTTTGTGGATTTGGAAGCTATAGTAAAGATTCACTGATGAAGACATCAATTTTATTAGGAGCTGGCTTCTCTGCTCCAATGGGTTATCCTATTGGAAACCAGTTAAATGACTCTATTTTAGGTTTAGATGGGACTGAGTTTGGTTTTTCAACTGATGGTAAGTTAGTTATTGATTCAACGACTGGTGTGCGCCCATCTTCCTTAAAAAGATTCACTTATGAAAACCAATTCGATTTCCTTTTAGAGTTGATAAAGTTCTATCATTTAAATATTAAACCTTTTGATTACGAAGAGTTTTATGATTTTATCTCCTATGAAGAACAATGGGAATCAATACCAGAAGAATTTAATAAGATTGCTGCAAGACTCTACAATGGGATTTATTCATCACCTCAGGATTTAATTAGGAATATAAAGCCTCTTTACAATCAAATAGTAGGATATTTTTTGAAAGATAGAAATGGAGAACATTGGTATGGAAATGCTTCTCACTATTGTAAACCAACCTTTTCTGGATATACAGGATTCTTGTATTGTTTGGAGAATTGGGGGCAAAATGGAATTGTTGACATTCACACCTTAAATCATGACCTTTTTCTAGAAAGACTAAACATAACAGATTGGTTGCAAGGAAATCTTTGTGATGGATTTCAGGAAATGGGATCTCCTTACTTTGGAAGACTTAGAACAGAAAGTGATTCATACATGGTTAGATTAGCAAGATATATAGGAGTTTACCCAACAAACTTTAGGCTTTATAAATTACACGGAAGTTTAAATTACTATCCTTTTTACCTGAGCGAAAGTGGTGTTGCTATCCCTGAAATTTATGTAAAAACAAAGATTGGTATTGGTTCAAATAGTCTCTACAAAGAATTTCAAGACGAAAGTTGCGAATTGAAATATGATAATTGCTGGATCAATTATCATTCAGACTTCCTCTCAGGTACTACTTCTAAAATAATTAGATATATAGAGCCTTTACTTTTTGAACCTCTTTTTAAATTGTTTAAAGAGAATTTAATTTCTGCCGATCAATTGGTGATAATTGGCTATGGGTTTAAGGATGAAGATATTAACAGGATGATTCTTGAGAATTTTGATTTCAAAAATAAGCCTTCCTTTATTGTAAATCCTTTTCCCAATACTAGAGTCGAAGAATTTTCAAAACATTTAAAATCTAAATTGCTTGTTGATCTTCCTGAAAATTTAAGAGTGGATATGTTTAAGTTATAATTATGAAATCCAGTCAGGTGTAGTTTATATTTAATTAAAATCAAGCAATAGGCTTCAAGTAGTCTCAAAGTCCGATTGCCTGAATTTTTAATCTTTGATACTTTCCTGAATTACCTCGGAATCTTTCTTTGTCCCCTTTTTTCCTATATAGGTGACCTGCCAGGTTCCTTCTACACCGTTTTCAATATTTTCTTTTGTTGGAGTAATTGGGGTAAATGAAATTGAGAAATCCTTACCACCTTGAGTTTGCAAGCCAAAATACTCTTTCTTGATATCTTTGAATACCTTAAGATTTAATAAGTCCCCATCAAGTAAAATAGAACCATTTCCTACTATTGTAATTCTGTGCATTGTGTAGTTTTTTTTAGCTTTCATTTCTAACGTACTCCTAATCAATTTGGTGAGAAGTGATAAAAGTTGTTTTGATATTTTTAAATTTGTGAAAATATCACAGATATCCAATTTAAGATATGATCGAAGAATTCAGCTTTGGTAACTTTTGGTCCTTTAAGGAAATGCAAACCTTGAATATGGCAGCCGCCAAGATCAAGTCCAAAAACAGTCGCCTCGATAGCGTCAACCTTATTGCTGTGGGGGAGGATCTGAGTCTGCTGAAATCCAAAGCCATCTATGGAGCCAATGCCAGCGGGAAAAGTAATGTGATTAAGGCTTTGGTTGCATTTATCCGGATTACCAATGAGTCGGTAAAGAACGAGAAGGTACTGGAAATGATTGAGTCGTTTCAATTATCAACTGAGACGGCTAATGAACCCACTTTTTTTCAGATGACTTTTAGATTGGATAATATCCGCTATCGATATGGCTTTGAGGCTGATGCTGAATCAATTAAAAGTGAGTGGCTTTTTTCTACTCCGAACTTAAGAGAGCAGGCTCTTTTTGTAAGGGAAGGTGATCAAGTTATTGAAATCAATCAGAAGCATTTTGCTGAGGGTCAAAAGTCTATCGATCTATCAGGAGGAGAGGGGCAGATTTTTAGAAGAAATTCCCTTTTTTTATCCTCCTTGGCCTCTTTTGGATTTGGGAAGATCTCTAAACTGATTGTTAAGAATATTTCATCCATTTTAGTTATTAGTGGTCTTGGTCATCATGGAGGCTACGGGCTTGCAGGAGATTTTTTAAATGATTCCGTAAAAAAGAAGTTTATTCTGGACTTTTTGAAGAAGGCCGATTTGGGTATTGAGGATTTGAATACAGTTGAAGTAAATGGGGATATTCTGCCCTCGGACATGCCAGATGATATGAAGCAAGGGTTTAGAAAGAGGAAATTCATTATTTCGAGCAGAAATAGATTTAATGAAAGGCATGAGCCCGTAGGAAATAGCGAGTTTGCCTTTGACGTCCAAGAATCCGAAGGAACCCAGAAAATATTTGAATTAAGTCCCTTTATCTATGCTGCTTTAAAGGAAAGTACTCCTTTAGTAATTGATGAGTTTGATGCTAGATTCCATCCTTTGCTGAGCAAAAAGATTGTGGAGCTTTTTAATTCGGAGTCCAATAAAGGTTCCCAATTGATTTTCATTACCCATGATACCAATCTATTATCGGCAGAATTGTTGAGAAGAGATCAGATTGATTTTGTGGAAAAAGACAGATTTGGTGCTAGTCATTTGTACACCTTGGTGGAAATCAAGGGAGTCAGAAATGACGCATCCTTTGAGAAGGATTACATCCAAGGAAAATACGGCGCTATTCCGTTTTTAGGTGACTTTACCAGCCTTATTGACTTAGACTAATGCCTAAAAGAACAAAGCGATCAAGGTTTCGGATGAGAAAAAGGCTTGGAGTAGAAAGTCCAGTCCAACAGGATATCGGGTGGAAACCATCCCGATGAATAAGTCGATTTTGATAGTATGTGAAGGGCAAACCGAAGCGTTGTACTTCAAATCATTTCCAATGCTAGGTGTTAGAGTTTATACGGTTAATCTTAAAGGGCAATCCAAATTAAAGATGGTGGAATACCACTCAGGAAATATTGGCTTCTTCTGCTGTAGCGTATGATGAAATCTGGTGCGTATTTGATATGGATGTCAGAAGAGGTGAAGTTGAGTTCAGTGATTTCGATAATGCCATTCGTCAAGCTGAAGGTCTAGGCTACAAAGTTGCCTATTCCAATGATGCTTTTGAGCTTTGGTTTTACCTTCATTTTGAATACAGCGATGCCGAACATCTCAGAACGTTCTATTATGAGGAGCTTAGTGAGAGATTTGGCTTGAACTATGTGAAAGACGGCAAGCGATATGATTTTTGCCAGAAATTGTACAAGCTGTTGGAAGTGCATGAGCAATCCTCTCAAGCTAAGGCCTTAGAACGAGGGAGTTCGCTATACAAAGAAAAATCAGATTTACCCTATCATCATCAGAATCTGGTGATCAGGGTATTTGAATTAGTTGAAGAGCTGAATCGGAATTTGAGGAGATAAAAGCAACTAAGTTAAAACTAAAATTATGGGTAAAAATATCAAAACCGAATGGAATACGCTTTTCAATGAGTCAACCTTTGAGGAGCAAATTGCTATCAATGCCGATGTTCTGGCGCTACAATTTATGGGCTTGGCGGATGAAAAGATGAAAGAAACGGGTATGACCAAAAAAGAGCTAGCTGATAGCATTGATACCTCGAGTTCATTCCTGACCCAGCTATTACGAGGTGACAGAAAACTTTCTTGGGAACTATTGGCAAAGCTGGCTTTGGTCTTGGGATTAAATTTTAAAGTAGTTTTAAAAGAACCAATTTGTAAAAATTAAAATTGGAAATAATTCCAGAAACATCTAAAATTGGATTTCCCTACACTCATACTGCGCTAACTTTTTGACAGGCAATCTACTTCCAGAGGCAATCACTTTTTTGATAAAATCATCCCCATCAGCTTCTGAGATGAGCTTATTGTTAACTGTCTTACAAAGAAAATCCATTGTAGTCAGATAGGTGATTTGATGCATTTTGCAGTAACCGGCGATTTAAATCAAAAACTTATTGATTGAGAGAGTTCAGATTTAGAGTCTCCCATCAATAGTTGATTTTCATTGGATCAAAATGATATTTCCGGTGTTCCTCAATGAAATTACAGCAGAGATGACTTTCCTTATTGTGCGTAATTTTGGCGATGAGTTTATTCACTTGGGTGTCAGTCAACAAGCCTTTAGCTACTGCCACACAGAAAACATCCAACGTGGTGAGGTAAGCCATGCCCATGCTGCTCACAAAAAAGTTTTATATCCTTAGTATTGCTGCTGGTGATAATATCTGAATGATGCTTGCAGTAAACGAGGCAGGCAGATTCTCCGTCGCCTTTTATTTGTTTTTTTAAGGCCAAAAACTCTCTAAAAAGTATAGGGTTAGAAGAAGTTGGGAAAATCAATTCTTTGATTCCTGAAAAAAGTAAAATACTGTCTAAATTATTTCGAATAGTTCTATTTTCTTTTAGCTCGCTTGATACTACGTCAAGCATGTAGACTCTTTTTGGATACAGCTGATTTAAAATCGAAATCTTATCCGCCTTGAATAAGTGGATGAGTACATCTGCATCTACCAAAATTTTGACTGGTACACTGCTACTCTTCCCCATTTTCTATTTTTTGTAATGGGTCAATATGCACTGCATTGAGATAGGAGAGGTAAACTGACTCAGATATCTTTTCTTGCTGAAAGAGCGTTTGTGCCATTACCGCATAATCGCCCAAAGTCAAATCCTGATTTCCAGGATACATCAGACGAGTATCATATCCTAGATTTCGGATTTTTTCTGTTGAACCGTGTTGGTAGGTTTCGAAATAGCTATTATCGGCAAATCCCAATTCCACTAAGCGGAAAATGGTCGCTTTAACAGATACCGAATATACTTGCTGAATTTTAAAAATTGTTTGAGCTGAAATATTCCCTTTTCGTTCTTCTTGCGGGATTAAGGATGAAACCCCTATTTCCGGAAGTAACAAATTAGCAGCAAAAAGATCTGCCTTTAACTCCTCTGGATCTGCTTGATTTGTAAAAAGACCTGTCTTGCATTTTTGTGAGACGAAGTTTTCTTGGACAAACAAATGATAGAGTTCATGAGCAATGGTGAAATGCTGCTTGCCTAAGGTGTGGTTTTGATTGACCATCATGAACTTTTTTTGATCCACAATCATGGCCATTCCCGCAAAACCTCCGCTCAAGGGTTTGAATAATGTCACCACATTGTGTCTTAGCAAAAAGCTCCTTAAATGAATGGGGTCGTCTGGCCCATAGCCAAATCGATTTCGAAAGTAGGCAGCCTTTTCTTTGCAATCAAGCCGAAGTAGGTTGTTTCTATTCATGGTTCATTTTGCTCATTTCGATATAATTTCTGACCACTTTCTGAAATTCAGAAATAGATTTTAAATCAGTATTATCCAACCCATCAGCCCGAAAAGCAAATGCAAAATTCAACTCTCTTAATACAAAATTTTCTTCTAAAAGATCTTCTACTTCAATATTGAAGAGGTTAGACAGTTTCTTCAGATGTACATAGGTGATTTCATTGATTCCATTGTCATATTTGGCAATGAGACTTCTGTCAACCTCCAAGAAATCACCAATTTGATCCTGAGTGAGACCAAGCCTTGTTCTGAAGGCTTGAAGATTAGAGCCGATAATATTTTGGAGTTCCATGGGTTTTGTTTGTCTGTAAAAAGTGTCACAAATTTAACAATAAAAGTAATAAAGTGTAAAAACGTGACAAATTTATTTTTGATAAGTTGCAAGTTTTGACCGGTAAATGTATTTAATGGTTTTATCATAAAGGGTTGAATATTGATTCTTGGCATTACCCAAAACCCAAATCTACTTCAGGATATTTCTGGAAAAGCATTGGAACAGTAATCACTGGGATATCAAGAATGTTACAGATACCAGATATCTTTTCAAAAAGCTTGAGATCGTTTGAACCAGAAGTCTCTTCTGTAACTAAGTAAATCCGTTCATCCGGATTGTCCTTGATCAGATGCTGGCAGTACATGATCAACTTAGCATCAGCAGATTCTATAAATCGAGCTTTTTGGACTTCAAACTCTGCTTCCGATAATTTTCTGAATTGAAATGAATTGGCTATAAACTGGTTTTTGATCATATTAAAAACTTTGCCGGAACAATTGGGATTAATCCTCATATTATTTCTCGCCATTGTTTTTGAGATCTAGTACTACTAAGAACCTTTCTCAATAGTCCAGACCGACTCCGACAGTTTTGTGATAATTTCCTTTGAGTGAATATCAAGATTCTCATCTTATTTTTTCAAATCCCACAAACCATCCTTACTTTTAAAATCGGTTGGAAAATCGGGATTTGGATAGCAGGGTTTTCACCTTCCAATACAGGATTTCAGTTTTCTACCGGATCAAATTTCGCAGAAAAAATAAGAAAATATGGCGCTTACCAGCGAAGAGTTAAATGTTTTAAATGAGCTGATTGAACGTCTTGATCCGATTATCCATGATCGGGGAATAGATATTTTTCATGATGATCGAGTTAGTTTTTTGGGAGAGGATAAAGCGCTCAAGGTCTATGAATTTAGTGTACAGGGAAGCGGAATAAATGTATATATTATCAATATTTGTCTGAATGAAGAGATTGTCAAATACGCCAAGGAAGTCAATTTGGATGTGGCTTCTAAGTGTTCATGCATTTATTATCAAAAAAACCAGAGTTGTAAACACGTCGCAGCCGCAGCGTGCTACCTGGATTTTTACAGTGAGGAAAAATTCCGAAAGTCTAAATCTCAAAAGAAAGTAGCGCCAATTAAAATAGTACAGTTGGTTCCCAACAAAACTCTTTTCCCGATTACCATCTCGTGTGGAGAGGATGACTTGGATAATCTAGCAGAGCGGCTCCCGTTCATCAACACGCAAGCAACACCCAAAAACTTGCAAAATGTGGAGCTAGCCGATAACAGCATCACTTACGTAGTGATTCTTATCGGATATTCGGTCCGCCTCACTGTGGTGTTTGACCCTATCAATGAGCAAGTTCGGATCACCTGTTCGAATATCTCTACTAGCATTCAAGAGCAGGCAGTCGTATTTCTTCAGCTGCTGTGGAAGCATACTACAAATGCTGACTTGGAACTCCTCACCAATTCTCAGCGTGCCAAAGCCAAACGTAAAAAGCTAGCCGACTTAGGGCTACTGGGCGATGTATCCAATCCTGACACCGCTCTGAAGTTAGGTTTCTCCAATGGTGGTTTTCGTTTTATTTACGCCGGAGAACTGGAGGGAATGAAAGACGTGATGGTATTTGGAAAAGATTTTAAGGACTTTTCAAGTTTGGAGTTGATGAATCCGAATGTGAAAACACTAGCTGAAAAGTCCGACTCCAAAGAGTATGGTCTTTATAATGTGGCTTTTGCCCTAGCTATCAACGAGCGGGGTGATTTGTACAACCTATTTCCGTTTATTGCCAAAGGCAAAAAGAATGATCCCGGCGGATACCATGTGCGATTTGAACTGTTAGAATATGCAGACGACATCAGACTGGCTAAGAATGATAATCTGGAGCGCTTGCTGCTGGATGTCAAACAGGTGAAGTCTTATAAAGAACGAAAAAAATATGAATTGCTACATGGTGTATTCAATGCGTTTATCGATTCGGTTGACAACGAATATCCCATTTATAGAAGCGAAGGAAGCTATGGAAGCTATTACTATAGCGACAGGTTCCATAAGAGCGACATCAAAGAAGTACTGGAGTTCCAATCTGCTGAACTGGATTTTACCTTAGTTAAAAGTAAGTCAATTTTCGAATTCCAAGCTTGGCTGACACTGGGAGAGCAGCGATTGAATCTGGCTGAGGTTTCAAAAGATCTTTTAATGTCGGAAATCTTCGGTTTTTATAAGAACCGTATTATTCTTCTTTTTGCAAAATATGCTGATATCGCTTTGCTGAATTACTGGAATCAGCGAGTTCCTGTACGATTTGCGGAAAATATGTTTCCGGAATTCGCAAAGCAAGTGCTGAAACCTTTGTCTGAATTTGCCAAATTCACTGACGAAACGGGTATGATTTCAGAAGTCGATCTGGGAATACCTTTAGAGCGCGAATTATATGTGTCTGAAATTTCGGGATTGGTGATTTTTGAGCCAAAGGTGCGCTACAATGCGCAGATTAGTTTCAATCCTCTTACTTCGACTACCCTTTTTGACATTGAATCCAATACGATCTATCTCCGCGACAGCAATCTTGAAAATAAATTTGTAAGCTTTTTGAAAGACCTGCATCCGTCTTTTACCAATACAGCCGCTCAGGGTTATTTTAGCCTTAAGCATAGCCAGTTTACAGCTGGGAATTGGTTCTTGGAGACTTTTGGTCAACTCGAAAAGCAGGGAATCAAAGTTTTTGGACTGGATAAACTAACCCTGAAGCGCTATTCGCCTTTCCCTGCTTCGATATCTATGAATGTCAGTTCCAACTCGGATTGGTTTGAGATCAATACGCAGTTGAAATTTGGAGATTACGCTGTGAAGCTCAAAGATATCAGACAAGCAGTCTTATCCGACGAGCGATTTGTGCGCTTGGGAGATGGATCGCTGGGTCAGATTCCTGACAAGTGGCTTCGCAAATTCTCAAAACTGATCCAATCCTCCGAAGTGGATGGCGAAAAGGTCAAGCTTTCCAAGATTCACTTCAGTCTGTTGACTGATTTTGAAGAAGATATTTCCAGTCCTGCGGTGGAGAAGGAATTGGCGGAAAAGAAAGCTCGATTGCAATCGTTCGAAGAAATCCGGACGGTGGAAGTACCCAAAGGAATACAGGCTGAACTTCGGAATTATCAGAAAGCAGGCCTCAATTGGTTGAATTTCCTTCAGGAATATAGCTGGGGAGGGATTTTGGCAGATGATATGGGACTGGGAAAAACGCTTCAGGTGATTACACTGATTTCCCAAATGGCCGAAAAAGGTGCTATTCGAGTACTTATTATAGCTCCAACTACGCTGCTTTTCAACTGGAGAAACGAACTGGAAAAGTTTGCACCGCATCTCGATTATTTTATTCACCATGGCGACCGCTCGGATAAGGCTGAGGATCTGCAAGCGCATTCTATTGTATTGACCAGTTACGGACTGGTGATCAATGATTTGGATTTGCTTTCCAGTTTGGAGTTTGACCTGATCGTAGCAGATGAATCCCAGGCGATTAAAAATGTGACTTCGTTACGCTACAAATCCATCATCAAGTTGCGGGGAAAACTCAAACTTGCTATGACTGGCACGCCAATCGAAAATGGAATTGCAGAGCTTTTTGCACATATGAATTTTGTCAATCCCGGATTTTTCAAAACATTCAACGGATTTAAAGAGCAGTACATCAAAGAACTGCGAAATGGAAATCCAGAAACCATGCAGGATTTGAGGAAGAAAATCCAGCCTTTTGTGCTTCGACGTACCAAAGAAGAAGTGCTTACTGAGTTGCCCGACAAGATCGAAGAATACCTCTACTGTGAGATGGGCGCGCCGCAAAAGAAAGTCTATGAAGCCTATCGCAATGAATATCGGGATTTTCTTCAGGGTAAATTTGAGGAGGAAGGTTCCAATCAATCCAAAATGTACGTGCTGGAAGGCTTAACCAAACTGCGCCAAATCTGTGACTCACCGGACTTGATCAGCAAGGATAAGAAAGGTGCAAAGAGTGCCAAAATCGATATGTTGATGGAGCATATTGTGGAAAAGACAGGAAATCACAAGATTTTGATTTTCAGTCAATTTGTGAAAATGCTGGATTTGGTCAAAAAGGAGATGATCACTCGGAATATTCCTTTTTCCTACTTGGATGGGAAAAGTTCGATGAAAGATCGGGAGAGTTCGGTCAACGAATTTCAGGAGGATAATT
>JBDNIP010000610.1:0-1862 GCA_041688245.1 Algoriphagus sp. | reverse complement strand
TCCAATTTCTCGAGGTAGGCCCGGTAGGTTTGAGGGTTTTCTACTCCGAAGGACTTATCCGGTCTGAATGCAGGATACAGCTGCATTTTATTTTTTTTAGTTGAAAACGATGTATGTTCTTCCAAAGAGTCAGCGGGATCATCAGTGGAACAGATTACTTCAACATTCATCTGGTTTAGCAATCCCAAGGTGGAAAAATCATCTTCCTGCAATCTTAGGTTGCAAGTATCATAAATTTCTTGAGATGAAGAACCATTGAGCAAGCCGTCTATTCCAAAATATCGCTTCAGTTCCAGATGCGACCAATGGTAGAGTGGATTTCTCATAGTGTAGGGAACGGCATCAGCCCACTTCAAAAATTTCTCCTGATCTGAAGCATTTCCAGTAATGAAATGCTCGCTGATTCCGAGCGTACGCATGGCTCTCCATTTGTAATGATCACCCGAAAGCCATATTTGCGAAAGATTTTCAAACTTTCTATTCTGATTGATTTCAGTGGGGGAGAGGTGATTGTGGTAATCGATGATGGGAAGCTTTTTTGCATAATCAAAATACAATATTCGTGCGTACTCATTACTTAAAAGAAAGTCGTCTGAAAGAAAGGTAGATTGTACGGCGGTTAAAGACATGTAGAAAAAATTTTAGTGATTATTTTCAATTATATACCGTTTAATTTAACCTCATTTTAGCCTAGAATGATTTTAAAATACGCAAACGATTGCGAAAATAAGGCTAAAATTCAGGTAATTCTTCCTAAGGTTTTGTACTTTCAAAAACCTAAAAACCCCTTACCGCTATGGCTGCAGGAATTAACCTCAAAGAATTAGCCGCTGAACTCAAATTAGCTCCTTCCACCGTGTCTCGTGCGCTCAATGACAGCTACGAAATCAGTGAAGAAACCAAAAAGAAAGTCATCCGCATGGCTGAGAAGCTGAATTATCAACCCAATCAGTTTGCCAGGGGTCTTCGTGAGAATAAAAGCAAGACAATTGCAGTTATTATTCCAGAGCGAATCAATAACTTTTTTGCTCAGGTAATGGACGGAATCGAAGAAATCACCCAAGCACATGGCTATCATTTGTTGATCTACAATACGCATGAGGATGTGGATCGTGAGAAAAAAATCGTAAATCTTTTGCTTAATGGGCGTGCTGATGCTGTAGTAATGTCTGTTTCTAGTCAGACGAGTGATTTTTCGCATTTGGAAAAATTATACAATCAAGGATTGCCAATCATCTTTTTTGATAGGATTTGCGCTGGCATACCCACTACCAAATTTATTACTAATGATTATCAAAGTGCCTTCGATGGCACTAAACATTTGATCCAGCAAGGCTGTAAGAAGATTTCCTTTTTGATGATCAGTAAAGAGCTCTCAATTACCAAAGAACGGTATCGCGGTTATTCTCATGCCATCAAGGCAGCTGGGTTGGAGGAGGAGCCCACGTTTAGTCTAAATTGTAATCATTGTGACGAGGAGAATATCGATCGTATCTGTGATATGCTTCGGTCTGAAAATAGGCCAGATGGGATTTTGGCCTCTGTTGAAAAATTAGCGATAGCGACCTATCATGCGGTGAAACGAACAAGAATCCGGATTCCTGAAGATTTGAAAATTATCAGCTTTTCCAATACCAATATGGCAGGATTACTAAATCCCTCTTTGACTACGATCACTCAGCCAGCGATTACCATTGGCCAAGAATGCGCCAAGTTATTGATTGGGAAATTGACAAAGCCAAAACATTATGAATTGATTGATCAAGTGATTACCATTCCTTCAAAGATCATTATTCGTTCGTCAACTATTGCCGAATAAAGTAGATTTCAAATTGTTAAAACATAAAAAAGCTGCTCTATTG
>JBDNIP010000609.1:0-2166 GCA_041688245.1 Algoriphagus sp. | reverse complement strand
TAAAATCATTAATTTACTTTATTACTATATTTTCAATATTAATCCAAAGACTAAATACACACCCTACACCGGACACCAAACACCCAGCATCGGACATCCGACATCAAACACCCAGCATCGGGCACCCGACATCTAACATCCAACACCAAACACCCGTCACCAGGCATCCAACACTAATCTACTTCCCAGCTTCTAACTTCCTGCTCTCCAGCATTTCCTCCAGCACGGATTCAATTTCTGGAAGCGATCCGAAGAGCTGCTCTAAACTATCGATAATAAAGTAACGATCTTGGAATTTGTCCTTCCAATAGCTCTGATTCATAATCGTACGTACGTCATAAGGAAGGTGAAGTGGTCCATCCGAAAGACTAAACTTGGTCTCTCCAGCCGAACTCAAAATGCCAGCGCCGTAGATCTTTAATTCTCCCTCTTCCCGAATCAGGCCAAACTCAATCGTAAACCAATAAATTCTGGAGAGAATATTGATCGCAAAAGGATCTTCAATATGCTTAAGTGCAATACCCGAAATATTTTCTAAGAATCCTGTATAATGTGGATTTATGAGTAAAGGCATATGAGCAAAGGCGTCATGAAACATATCCGGCTCCTCTAGGTAATCCAACTGCTCCATTTTACGCATCCAAGTCGAAGAAGGAAAATGCTTGTTATTCAACAATCCAAAGAACAGATCATCATCGATTAAACCTTGCACCACGTGTACTTCCCAACCAGTAGTATCAGCTAATACTTTATTGAGCTTATCAAAATTGGCTATCTCATCCGCATTAAACTTCACAATATCTACGCCCTCCAAATAGGCCTTACAAGCTGCTTTGGGAAGGTTCGGCATCTGACGTTCGAAGAGAATATTCCAGACTTTGAAATCTTCAGGGGTATAGGCGCTGTAGTCCTGTTTGAGGTTCTGTAATCTCGGGTCGGTAAAGACCCAGTCTTTTGGTTTGCTAAACATATTTATTCGGGTTTATATCAAGTTAACTTTTCAATTTTTATTCTGTTCGAGACTCCAGGCAGTTCGTCATTGAGAGAGAAAGGTACCCATCTTCACTGGACGAAAACACAAAAAGCCCATTCCAGAAGGAATAGGCTCTATATTTTTTTGGCGAAAAACCATAGTTATCCTACTCCTTCATTGAAGATGGTAGTAAGAATGATGTATGTAGGTTCTTGGCGTTGGATTCATGACGTGAATGTACGAAAGGAAAAATCAAGTCTCAAAAGTATTTTTACAAATGGTGTCCTATTTAAGTTCTGACCTCGAGGTCAGAAAAGCCCAATCATCAAAATTTTGGCCTCCCAAATTTCTCATAAATCACCTCTTGAAATTTCGGAGAAACCAATCCCCTTGGCAAGTCTAACTCAGCTTTCTGAAGCCATCTTGAGAGGGTTCTGGGAGAGATCCCGTACTCTTCTGCAATTTCTTGGCGGGATTTTGCTTGTTTCATCTCATCAAAACTAATTATTAATTCTAAAAATAATAATATTACGTCGATTTCTAACTAAAACTTGATTAAAAAAGTTGACTGAAATTTTAAAATTCTAGTCTAAAGCTACACGAAGCCCTACCACTAGTGGAATTTTCGTTTGTAATCAAGCGCAAAGATGGCCAACCGAAGAGCAAAGGCTCTATATGCTGTTACGCCAAACCATTTCTAAGTCATTCAAACTAGCACCGGATAGCCTAGCGGACGCAGGGATTCTGGCTTCAAAAACCCAATTCAAATATCTCAAAAGACCCAAATGCCAATTTTTGTCCAAAAATGTGCGAAAATGTGCGAAAATTAAAGAAATAATTTCAGTATGTTTATCACGTACAAAATTAGGTGTCACTGTAGTTAACGAGAATTAATTTAAACTAGAAAGGAGGAAAAAAATGAGAAGACATAAGTGAATGAAACCAAATCTCAGCACGGCGCTAAAACTGAGCCGGAGAAGAACATCTCTTACTGAGACTATTTACAGGCCTATAATGCATGGTTCCATTCCTACTACTTTTCAAAAATACAAAAAAAGCAATGTTTTTAAAGGTCAGACAGAGCCTTTAGTGAAGGCTTTCGGACAGATATTTCGTTCAGGCCGAGGATACCATTTTCCTCAATTATTCCCTACAAGGATTTAGTATTTATTTCAGAAATCAGAAAATTAATT
>JBDNIP010000608.1:0-1976 GCA_041688245.1 Algoriphagus sp. | reverse complement strand
TTTCAAGGAGCAAGAGGGAATAATATCACAACTAGGGGTGTTAAGACCCAATATTTCGTGGGCCTTGATTATGATTTACCTTTCGGCAATAGCGGATTTGGTTTGATGCCGCGAATGACTTTTGGTATGACCGGTAGCAATGCGGTACATAGAAATGGATTTGTCTACTTAGCTGAGGAAGGTGAATTTCCGATTTTAGGTTGGTGGATTCAAGATGAGCTCACCGGTGCTATTGAAGACAGGCAAATATATGTAAGAGAACTCAAAATTTTTGCCTCTGATTACAAATTTATCCACCACATCTGGCCTGAAATAAGAGTTTATAAAAAATTCGGTCCACACCGGATTTCTGTTTCTGCCATATGGGCACTTGCGACGGATCGGGATTATTACAGAGAGGAATACACGCACCTTGAGTTTAAGGGTAATCGGCATACTGCTCATCATCATTTCGGAGGTCATTATACTGCTTTGTTGTTTGGGTATGAGTTTCGGTTTTGATCATGAGTACATTCCGTTACAATGCTGTCAGTCCAATCTCTTGGACTGACAGTTTGTTTTGCTGCTTCCAGCCTTTGCTGCCTGACTAAATTGCTCTGTATACATCTACAAAGAAAGACTTGGTGGCTCATTTGCAGAAGTCAAAGCCGTTCCTTATAAATTCAGATTAACACCGTTTATCAGAACGTAGGAAGGGAAGATATTCCCTTATCACCACGATTTGGAGCTGGATTTATGATGATTACAGATAAATAGTATATTTTTGGATTAACTTAAGCTGCAGGTAGAAATGTAGGTTTCATAACACACTATGACAGTGATATGAGATTTGGAGATGGATTGATGTTAAAGTTAGAATTCCGCTGTTCGGCATTTGTAATGTCGAATACCTATCATCGAATTTTCAATCCGAATCATTAGTTAGATTTTGCTGTATGCCGACTTGTCCATCCCGTTATGGGCTGCGACATCGATTTGTTCAAGGCCCGGTCTGCCGGTGATTTTCAATTTAATAAATATCCTTTCTTTGTCCCAGATCGACCACATCCACGAGCAGGACGCTATCCTGTATCTAGTAGATAATACGGTAATCGGCGACACGGACCCGGTAGCCGTCCCTGCCTTTTAGTTTTTTGCATTCCGTTGGGCGAGGGTCATCCCCCAAGTCCAGTATGGCGGTTTTGATGTTGGAATAGTATGGTTCGGGAATTTTTGAAAGTTCTTTCTGGGCTTTTCGCTCGACACGGACCTGGTACATCACTTTTGGTTTTGTACGCGTTTTTCTTCAATCTCTCTGAAAGCCTGTTCGGCATCTATAAACTCTTGATCGCCTTGTTTGGCAGCATCATAGCGTTTGACGTCTACTAGATTTTCCAAATCATCGAGCATTTTATTGTACTCTTCGATGGGAAGAATGACTGCAAGTTTGTTGCCGTTGTTGTCTGTTACAAATTGTGTTTTCATAGTATTTAAGCTTTAGGAGAGTTTGGATCCGTGATTAACATATCACTCTAAAAGAAGTGTTTTCTTTCATAATGGGCTTTAGGGATTCGATATCCTGTAGCCGCTGCACAGTTTTTTATTAAGTTTGGCATTCTATCTTTTTCTCACAGAATAATCCAAAAATATCTCAAAGGCATCGTCAATTTTCTTGGCTTCATTAATGGAGGCTACAGCTTTTTATCTTTCGTATTTACCAATCATTACAGGATTTGCCCTGCTTTTGGTCACCAAATCGCTGCAAGAATAGCATTTGCCATTCCTTAAAGTTGCTACTATTTTACTTGTCCTCACATTCACTCATATATATGTGGTAAAGTATTTCTTATCAGCAAATTTACCTAAATAAAAGGTACAGTGAAATTTGATAATTTTCGCCTTATTGAAATTATTGTGTAGCGCGCTGTTCCGCTGTAAGACATTTGCAATGTCGAACTCCTATCGTAGGATTTTCAATCCGAATCACTGTAGATCTA
>JBDNIP010000607.1:0-4254 GCA_041688245.1 Algoriphagus sp. | reverse complement strand
ATTTATTACCAAGAAGCAAAAGCAATTGAAATATACTAACCGTAATCCCGATAGCCACTGGGAAACAATTTGGAGTTTCGGTCTTAAGTCCAAAGAAGTGAATAAAATATGGCTATTGTTATAATTGCTGATGTATAGATTTTTGATTTGTTTAATAGAAAAATTAGCCACTTGCCCTTCTTATAAATCTCCTTATGAAATGGAGGGAAAATGAGTCAGTCCAGAATATGATTTTAACTGGCTGGTCGAAGCAGAAGTTATCAAGGAAAAAAGATACATTGTGAAGAATTCAAACAGTCCGATACTTTCTAATGGTAATGCTGCATTGCTTGTTAAAGGTCTACCTATAAGAGGAGTGCCAAAGCCAATTGAAGCACGCATTAAACTGAAAATTAAATGATTGTACGAATGTCAAATTATAGCATAGTCTGTAAAATTGATAGATTTGGCTTGATGGCTTTAAAATCAGAGTTTGCCAAAAAGGCATAAAAAAGGAGGCCTCTGTCTCTGGCCTCCAATCCTGTAGCTTAATTCACCGAACTATCTTACTACGTTTTTTAGTGTAGCCAAGTAAACCCATTTTTGGTCTCGACTGTTTAAACCTTCATTGACTGCTTTCCGCTGTTCATCTGTCTGATTCATGTCTTCATATGCCTGAGAGTTGAAAAACTGCATATAGTCTTTATACATATTTACAGTCAAATGTGTTGATTTTGCTTCAGAACCTAATGGCAGGGCAGTTCTCATGAAGCTCCAATGCCCCATTAATCCTTGCTCAATCCGTTTCTGATGAATCGGTTTAAAGACCTCAGATTCAGCTTTTTCATAGCTATCGAATCTTCCTTCTGCTGCTTTCATTAAGTCAAACGAAGCTAATACACCGGGTTTGACTTGAAAATTATCTGAAGTTTCAGCTATTTCTCTCATGTAGAGCCTCATTGTCATATCACGCATAGTGAGTGATTCTTCAAATAATTTTTTTACCTGACTATCATTCAAATGCGGATAGGCTATTCGGGTGTAGTTCATCATTGATTTTTCATCTAAGCCATCCATCATTTTAACAGGGTCATTATAATAAGTCACCATGATGTATTGAAAATCGGAGTGACCATTTCCGGATTGAAGAGACCAGAAATCCCATCCGGTGATTTTCTTATCATTTAGTGCTTGTCGGTACACTTTTACCATTAAATCTTTAAACTCGATGTAGTCGAAAATTTGATCATTTTCCACTTTCACAAACTCAAATACCATAAACTGAGACTCTCGAGCTGACAGTGAGCCAGCCCAAAACATTCCACATAGCCATAAAATAAGTATATTTTTCATGTTAATTTGGGTTTAGGATTAATTGTGGTTTGCTATAATTTAATTAATTATTTTGACCTTGACATAAATAGTAATGGATAATTTTCTCTGATTCCATTTCACCAAATATGCTATAATTCATATAATTGCGTAAAAAATGAATATATTTTAACATGTGTACTAAAACATTACTATTTTAACAATCAAAAGGAAGAATCATGTCAGGAATTTCAAGAAGATCATGGCTAAAAAAAGCTTCGCTAGGAAGTGGTTTAGCTGCATTAGGTACCACAGGAATAATCAATTCGCTTTCTGCAGCAGAAGTTAGGAAATTTAATCCTCGATTAATCGATGGGCCGATCCGCTTGGGATCGAACGAAAATCCTTATGGTCCATCCGAATCTATGCGTAATGCGATGATCAAAGGATTCGACAATGGTTGCCGATATCCTTGGGGCTACAATAAAGACTTGGTGAAAATGATCGCCGAGAAAGAGGGAGTTCCTGAAGATCATATTGTCTTAGTGGCAGGATCTACAGAAGGTTTGAAGATTGCAGGAATTACTTTTGGAGGTGGGGGAGAGATTATTTCTTGTTCTCCAACATATCTATCCATGATGTCCTACGCAAAACTCTGGGGTACAGAAATTAATTGGGTTCCTTTGAATAAAGAGCTTGATTTTGATCTAGAGGAGATTGAAAAACGGGTTTCTTACAAAACTAAGATGGTTTTTCTTTGCAATCCGAATAACCCGACAGGCAAATTGCTTCCTGCAAATCAAGTGGTTGATTTTTGCAAAACAGTGAGTAAGCAAGCGGTTGTGTTCTCCGATGAAGCATACTACGATTACATCACCGAACCGAACTACCCATCAATGGTTGAGTTGGTTAAAGATGGTTATGATGTCGTTGTCTCCAGAACATTCTCGAAGGTGTATGGACTGGCAGGAATCAGAATGGGTTACTTAATTGCAAAGCCTGAATTGGCTAAACTTCTTTCAGATCGGGTAGTTGCGAATACAAATATCATGGCGATTGAGGCAAGCAAGGCAGCACTGCTGGATACTGATTTCTATCAGTTTTCGCTTCAAAAGACCAAAGAAGCCAAGGCCATGCTTACTAAAACACTTGATGATTTGAAATTGCCTTACTTGGATTCGCACGCAAACTTTATCTTTTTCCAATCTGGAAGAGATATCAAAGAATTGAATAAAACAATGCTAGATAAGGGGTTCATAATTGGTAGACCATTTGAGCCGCTAAACGATTGGTGTAGAGTTTCCACTGGTACTATTGAGGAAGTAGCACTTTACAACCAAGCAATTCAAGAAGTTTTGGGCTAATGCTAGATCCAAATTTATGCTTAGAAAATGATCAAATCCTGCTTAGACCAATCACTGAGGAGGATTTTTTTTTACTTCAGGACCTTGCAAATGATCCGAGTCTTTGGATTTATTTCACTCAGGATTTAAGTGTTGCGTCAGATTTTACCAAGTGGGTAGCGCCGGCAATGATGGGGGAGCGTCTCCAGTTTGTGGTAATCGAAAAGTCTGATAACGCTATTGTGGGAAGTACTGCGTTTGGAAATTATTTTCCGGTAGATCAACGGATCGAAATCGGCTGGACCTGGCTTGTTAAATCCCATCATGGATCCGGCATCAATCGCCAAATGAAAATGCTTATGGTGCGCTATTGTGCTGAGGTATTAAAAATCAAGAGGGTAGAACTAAAAACGGACGTGCTAAACCTACCGGCACGGAATGCAATGTTGAAAATGGGTTTTGTCGAAGAGGGAATTCTTCGATCCCACACACAAATGACTCACAATAGGCGCAGAGACACAATTTATTACAGCTTGCTGGAAAGGGAGTTTGAGGGATTTTTGGAGGGGGATATGAGGTAATGAGAAATGACTACTATTTTTAGATCAATAAATTGAGGGAATCTAAAAATCTGCAAAAGAGCGTAGTGGCTCCGGTGAATTCGTATTTTTTCATGAAAACCTCAAGCCTGACCTCTGTCTAGGTAAAACAGTTGATTTCTATCAGTTTTTTTAATACTATTATAAAGTACTTTTAGTTACATACTTAGTTTTATTATTCTCACATTCCTTTAAGGTCTTTAACCTATTCTTGAGCTTCAAATCATAAAAAAGTTCGGAATATAAATTCAATTTTAGGAAAATTATCATTGGATTGAAAAGCCAGAACTAAGAATATTAAACACCATGAAACAAGCGGCGTATGCTGTTCACTGCGGGATCAACAAAAAATTTTATCTATATCCGAAATGATACCAGCAGCCTTATTTTATTCGCTTTTGGGGACCAAAGACGCCTGCCTGCCGCCAGGCAGGATAGATCGAAATGCCAAATTATCAATTGTGTGCCAATTATATTCTTGCCTCCTCTACTGACCGGCAAAGTAGCGGGTAATTAAATTTTTAAATATGTATATCCACAAATCAATCAAATTTCCACTTCAATTGATTTGGATTCCGGATTTTCTATAGGTTCATGTTAGCGCCCGAGGCACATTTTGATTATAGCAGATAGTGTAGAATCTGCCAGAGCACCAGCGGTACGATTTGATCCTTGACCGGGTTAAATCCCAATTGAAAATAGTATTGGTTATCAAATCGCTTCTCCGAAGCTCTTCTGCTATTTCTGATCTTTTCTACAGTCAAACCACTTCTCTGAAGCTGGGAAAAATTGATTTTTCAGTATGTATATCCGAAATGATGCCAGTAGCCTTATTTTCTTCACTTTTTGGGACCGAAAACCGAAAATACCCGCCTGCCGGTAGGCGGGGAAGACCGAAACGCCCAATTATGGAATGTGCGCCAATTATATTCTTGCCTCCTCTAATGACCGGCAAAGTAGCGGGTAATTAAATTTTTAAATATGTATATCCGCAAATCAATCAAATTTCCACTTCAATTGAT
>JBDNIP010000606.1:0-2191 GCA_041688245.1 Algoriphagus sp. | reverse complement strand
TTTATTAAAGCAAAAGCAAAAGAATTCTTTCTATAGACTACTTATCCGCAAAGACAGTTTGGGAAATTGCATCAAATCTCTACTTAAGTATTTTCCAGAGCAGCATGTTGACGGTCAAAGTAAGCTGGAAGTGAATAATTTCATGAGTTTAAGCCCTCAATTTTCAGGTGATATCCAGTTGACAGATAGGGAAGAGAATCTTGAGATGGGGTGGCGAGTTAAGAATGGCAATGTATTTCAACAGTATTTACCAGCAATAGTATTTAACAAAAAAACCAATACTACAGCCGGAGTAGCATTAAATTGTGTTCCTGTGACAGAGGAAGTTTGTGAAAACACTATTTACCCATCACCTCCAGGCACGCTGGATGAGATTGAAGTGCGTTGTTACTTTGTGACGTATAATCTAGGTTTAGGATGTGGAAATGTAAGTCCAAGAAGCCCAGGAATTCCAGGATAGTATAATGGATCAGGAGGAGGTCCGACTGGCCCAGTACCATGGGGTGGTTCGGGTACTGGATCTGGAGGCGGAGGGCCTTTGCCTACTTTGCTGCCAGAGGATGAAATCTTTACGGACCCAAGTTTTGTTGGCACTAAAGCAGATTGTATTTGTGAGAGGTTATTGGCTTCTAGTGAAGGATTTAAAGGAATGATCCAGAAGTTTGATGGTGAATTCTCCGTAAGTAATATTAAATTTTCACTTGAGGACAATTTACCAAATACAACAAATGGAGAGACTAGCGTAATAAGCCCTGGTTTAATAGGGATATCATTAAATCAAAATATACTGGGAGGGAGAACAAATCTGGGTGTAGCAAGGACATTGATCCATGAAACTATTCATGCCGAAATGTATAGGAAAGTGCTATCTATGGGAGGACAGGTTTCAATTAATGATTTTCCTGGGATATACGATTATTATAGGAGATACGCGAAAAATTGGCAACATGAGCAAATGGCAGCATATTATGTTGATGTGATTGGAGAAATGCTTCAGGACTTTGATAATTATTCTCAGAACTATCAATTCTATGAAGACTTTGCTTGGGTTGGATTATATTATTTTAATGACAACAATGCTGGACCTGGTAATCATACATATGCCCAAGCATGGAATGATTTACAAGAATCTGAGCAGAATAGAATTAAAATTGTAATGACAAACGGCGAAAACAATGGTAGCAAAATATGCAATTAGAATAATATTGGTTCTTGTGATAGGGTGTATAACAGAATCATCCTCCCAATCCATATACCTTGAGTTCGATCATAGCTCTGATGAGAAATGTTACACTTCATCCACTCCAAATGAAAAGGAGTTGTATTCTAAATTTTCAAAAAAGGAGAAAGGAGATATTCAATTCTTTAGGATATGTATGGAAGAATTTACATATATAAAGGGTGATTATTGCGATGTGAAAAAGCGTAATAATGTGAAATTCTCAAGCATTGCGGATTTATACGCATACGAAGATAAGGTACTTGCTAAAAAAGCAAAAAATGATGGCGTAATACATATCATATTTAGAAGTGAAATTGATTCCATTTTTATTGCTGAGCGAATCGATGATGAATCTGTAAAAGTTTACAAAGTTTCATGGGTGCATAAAATTGAATAAGGGTTTTTATTTTGCTTAATAATTTGAATTTGGTGGAAGATGCCAAAGCGTGGTTTGGACCGCAGGAAGAGTTTGAGGTTCCTATCATATCAGCAGCGAATGCAAGAGTGAGGAATCAGATCAAGAAAATCCACTGGAACAAAGCTATAGTCCATGAAGAAGGTAGGGTGATAGAAGTGGAGGTCACCTATACTATCACCTCAGTTCCCATCAGATCAGCGAAAACTATCAACGATATCAAGAAGAAGCAAAAGGATGCCTTTTTCCGATTGGTTCTTGAGAAAAGAGAGGATGGAGGGTTTGATAAGTTTATACTCAAGTATTTCCCTGAAGTATCTTCATCCAACCAGAAAAAGCTTCAGGTCAATAACTACACGATATGGAGCAAAGAATTCTCAGGCGATATTCAGATGATCTCATGGGATGAGGAACTGAGCACAGGCTGGTATGTGCAGAACGGGGAGAAGGTATATACCTATTTTCCAAAGCGTGATTCAGGTAAGAAAAGCAGATCGAATGCCAATGCATCGCTTAATTGCACGCCTATTATGGAGGAGATTTGCATCAACTTT
>JBDNIP010000605.1:0-2277 GCA_041688245.1 Algoriphagus sp. | reverse complement strand
AACTCCCGCTCCCCAACAACAAGTAGCAGTAGCTATCTTGAAACCCGAGCCAGCCCCTGCTCCCACTGAGGTGACTGAATCTACAAAGGTTACGCATTCAGTTGTGCTTGATGAGACCCTTTTTTCCATTAGCAAAAAGTACGGGGTGAGTGTGGATCAGTTGAAATCATGGAATAATATCGGAAGTGAAAACATCATCAGCGTTGGTCAGGATTTGGTTATCTTAAAACCCTGACCTAATTGTCCCCTTTTCAATATGTAAATTCCTTTTGATTTTCGGCTTATCCTTGTTTTATCTTGGCCAAACTGCCATGGCACAAGATCGGATCATCATTCCCTACGCCATGCTGATTGGCGGAGATACCCTGATCATTCGGGGAGATTCTCTATTGATAGAAGAGCCTGTAAGGGAAATCTTCTGGAAAACGGCAGGAAATTACTGTCTCAATATTGAGCAAGTAGCTATTAGATTGGGTCTTTTGCTCTCAGCTTATTGCCTGATTTAAAACTCAGCCAGGTAAAGTTTCTATTTATAAAACAGATCAAAATATCCGACATTGAATATTTTGATCTGTTCTAAATTTTTAGCAGGAATCTATATCACTCTGTGAGTATGGTGTTTTGATGCTCTCCTTTATGCCTTCTTTTGATTTGTAGTACACAATGGGTATTGATTTTGGGAGATTAAGGCAGGTACTTTACCCAATGTATTTAAGTTCTCATTGTGTAAGCATCCACAATCAGAGAAGCTGAGTAGTCAGTATCGTCTGATGGAAAGTTACCGTAATGCAGAAAACAGGATTTGTCACCGTGCCATCCTGAATGTGGGATTCATGGAATATTTCACTCAGACCAGCTCAGCAAAATCCAAAAGCTGTTAACCGAAAGATATGGGCACCAGTAGCCGATCTTTCGGGAACAGGACGATCCTATTGTAAAGAAATATATTGGAGAACTTTGGCAGCGTATTGTCACCTCAAAAAATTTCGACCTTTTACTGGCAGAAAATCTTTCCCGAATGGTGAATATGGATACTCTCCAGTACAGCAATGCCCGAGAAATCGGTGGGTGAAACATAGCCTATCAGACATGGGAAAAAACTGCAACTTACCCCGCTATTTTTTCTCTTGGCTACACCCCGGAAGAGGCCATGCTTGACGCCACACAGGTTGTGAGCCGTGCGGTATATCTTGCATCCGAGTTGAAAACCGCACGCTGGATAAAAGAAAACTCTGCTGTTTGTGAACTTACCGAGTATGAGCGCGGCAGAATGACCAAAGACAAGCTTTATCAAAGCAAATTACGCTTATATCGGGAAAAATACAGTCTGTAAAAACACTTATCCAACCAGAAAAATGAGCTCTTTGACCTAGCAGATAAAATAATCCTGTTTGACCTGACCAATACTTATTTTGAGGGTAGAAAGGAGCGTAGCCAACTGGAAAAATTCGACAGAAGCAAAGGAAACGAAGTGATGCAAAGTTAGTGGTGCTGACCCTTGTGATAAATATAGAAGGCCTTATAAATACTCTTCCATTCTGGAAAGAAACATATTCAACTAAGTTATAAGTTCACCAATGCTAGGAACTCGCCTCTCATACCTGCCTGGTACGACGATGGTGGTACTTGATGCGGGCATCGCAACGGTGAGGAAAATCTAAAACTTACTGAAGCCAAGGGATACCTACACCTATGTGTAAGCCGGACCAGACTGAAACACTATCAATACATTCCCGACAGCCTTACTACCTTTTTGGATACAAGATCAAGCCTTACCATCAGGTTGAGACAGGGGCACCACAGCCAAAAACACAGATTATTATACAGAGGTCAAAAGCCCTTCGAAGGAAAAGGAAGCTATTAAGCTTCAGTTTGGAAAAGGATTTAAAGAACAGCTCTAAAAGATATACACCGCACTACACAAGGGGGGAGTAAAAAATAAGGTGATGTGCACCAAAGGATAGGCAGAGCTAAAGCAAAATACCCCTCCGCTCAGCACTAGTATTACGTTGCCGTAAACAGTGATGCAAAAACAAGTCTGGTAACGGAAATCACGCGGAAGAAAAACTGGAATAAACATCATGAAAAAAGTGAAAGTCTCAATATTTATTTTCTCAGCATCAACATGGATGTACAGGAATAGTTTGTCGTCTGGAACACCTACAACACCATCAGGGAAATAGAGAATAACTTCCGCACGCTGAAAATCGATCTGAACCTGCGACAGATCTATCACAAAAATGATGATGCAACGACAGTAGACCGGCTACATTCTTT
>JBDNIP010000604.1:0-1625 GCA_041688245.1 Algoriphagus sp. | reverse complement strand
GATGCAGAAAGTGCGTCAACCGATCCCGCTTCTGTAACAGCCGCAACGAGTGTGGTAAAATTAGGATTAGCTGAAGCCACGTCCACGATATTGTTAGTAGTGTAGACAGAATCTCCATAATCGTTGCAAGAAGAAAAAATCAGAACCGATCCGATTGCTGCAAGAAGAGAAAATGATCTCCACAGGTTAAATTTTGGATTATTCATAATAGTTAATTTAGTTTAAATAACACGTTGATATTCAAATAAAACGCCTCACGGAAAGCTTTGGTTATAAAAAATTACAGATTCCTCCAATTGTCCAAAATTATCTACAAATAATTTAACTTAATTAGCGCTTTGCGATTCCAAAGCATATAAATGAGTTTATATGATAAGTATTAGGGTATCAATGGTGAAAAAGATATTTGACTAAATATTTATTTTTTGACCAAATGAGCGCGATTTTACAAATTACTGACTCTGATAAGATGCTGAATCCCTTTTGGCTAACAGTTTCAATGGTTGACTTCTTAGGAAAGTAGAATCATAATCAGGGGATTTAATACTTTCTAGTATCTTTGAATATGGGAAGAACCAAAGGAAGTCAGGCTTCTGATAATTAATCATTGGGCGACACCACTAGTGTACCGACAGGAAAAATCCGAATGTTGATTTCCTGTTTGGATACTCATTACAGGGTGTCTATTACCTTTCTATTTTCCGCATCAGCCATTTCAAAATCATCACTTGTTGCTCTTCTTTGGAATTGACGAGTAATTGATCCAAACGCTTGAGTGAGCCGCCTGTCATCAGCGTCTCATAGGGATAAAGTCTAAAAATTTTATAACCATGGATTCTTGATTGCAAATCCATTTGAGCATCATTATAAGCGGTAAGTTTCCAGCCTGGACTCCCATTTCGTGTAAAATCAGCAGGTTCTGAAGCTTTTCCAAAACAAACTTTTGAAAAAGGTGAGCCGTTCCAGATCCGTTCTTGCATTCCGACTTTCAGACATTCCTTCTCAAAGGTCCGACTGACCCGTTTTACGCCTTCGGTAAATTGGAAATCGAACTCAGAATATAAATCAGACCTAAGCGTAATTAATCTGTAGCGATTGAAATGCAGCTCGTCATTGTAGACAAAAAGATTGCGATTTAATTTAAAATCAAATTTCAGCTTTTCCAATAAAGGGAGATTGCCAGTACCTCCCAATTCATCATAGATTTGCTGAAGCCAAGCTTTCCCCTTCTGGTCCAAAAAAGAGGGATTTACTTCCAAATCAAAATTTGACTCATATTCAACTTGACCTTCCCGAAGGATTAGGTCAAGTTGTCGAGTCATTAAATTATCCATGGATTAGATATTTTCCCGAATAATATCCCAAGTATGATCAGCAAGTAATTTTATTTCAGCAATAAACTCGGACCACTTCTTTTTTCTGCCCCACTCCTCCGGTCCAATCATACTTAAAAAGTCGATTCCCTCCTCTTTTTGATATAAATAGTAGGTATGATTGATCAATGGCTCGAATGCTATGGATGCACCGTATATTCTTTCCGATACCTCTACTCGAGTTTTGATTTTTTTTGCCTGATCTGCGAGCAGTTGCATTTGCTGATAAATTTGGGACATCTGCATGTCCGT
>JBDNIP010000603.1:0-17053 GCA_041688245.1 Algoriphagus sp. | reverse complement strand
TTTCTTTAATATTTTTTCAAAAAACGAGCCTGTACGTATTCTTGATCTTGGTGGTACTGCCTATTTTTGGGAAAATAGTACTATTCCAAATCTTCCTAATGTATCAATAACCCTATTAAATCTTCATCTCGAATCAACTGAACATCCGAACATAACTGCTATGACAGGTAATGCCACAGAACTCACTGGTTTTAAATTAAATGATTTTGATTTGGTGTTTTCAAATTCTGTTATTGAACATCTTTATACTCATGAGAATCAGCAAAAAATGGCAAGAGAAATCATGAGAGTTGGTAAATATTTTTTTGTACAAACACCAAATAAATACTTTCCTATCGAAGCACATTACGCACTTCCATTTGCGCAATTTTATCCAAAAAATATAACTTATTTCCTTTTGACCAAAACCAAACTCAGCAGGCTTAAAAATTGGAAATCTGCTGATGCAAGACAGTATCTGGAAGAGATAAGACTTCTCGATGAAAAGGGGATGCTAGAGTTATTTCCTAGAGCTTCTATTTATCAAGAAAAATTTATGGGCCTAGTCAAATCGATTTCGGCCCATAATTTGAAAAGTTAAGCAATCTCTAATTCCTTGCTCTTTAATAGTTCTGAATAAATTCCATCCCAAAGAATTCTTCTGGCTTGAAGCGCTTCATTGGCTGCATTTTCAGCCTCCTTCATTTTGATGGGATCATTATCAGTGAGCAAGTCTACCATTTTTAAGGCTAAGGGACCATGCTCATCGGTGTCCAGCTGTATATGTCTGTCAAAATAGTACGAAAGGACAGCCAGTTTTTCAGATTGGTTTGAGATTAATTCATTCACAAGCTTTTGGAACAGATCTGGAATAAGTTCTTCTCGGCCCAGTGTAAATGACGCCGCTATCTCATGCGTTTTACCATACATTGCCATTTGGTAGTTACAATTCAAAAACTGCCGCACAAAATCGGGTGCATTTATAACTTCCAGAGCTTCCGAGAAGCTGCGCCCTGATTTTAATGCTCCAATTAGCAGATCGATTTTTTCAGTGGATGCACCAGCTTCTTTCATTGCCATTAGGTATAGCTCGAAGTGGCTGCAATATCCTCCGTTTGGATGTTCGTCAGTCTCTTCTGCCAGAACGATATCATTGATCAAACGAGCCGCAATTGGATTGGCCGCCGGAATCCAAGGTAAGGTTATCCCAGTAAGGTTGATTTGAAGTGCTTTCAGTAAACTCATAAAGTCCCATACTGCATACACATGATATTCCATGAAAAGAGTAAAGTCTTTAAGATTTCTTAGCTCTTTGTAAAGGGGGTGGTTCAATAATAACTCTCGCTCAGGAGTAACTGCGGAAACCAACTGATTAATTGAATTCATTTTGCTTAAAGTTAAGGTTATAATTTTTCTTGAAAAAAAGGTTAATTAAGACTATACCTAGGAAAATGCGATTTTTTTTAAAAAATCTAATATAACTATCCGCAATTATGCCACTAACCTGATTTTCTTTGCTCAACTGGCAGGAAGATGACGTTCCGATAGCCATCGGAAGATGTACCAGTAATGTTAGTGTTTACTATATATTAAGCTGCTTTTGATTTTTACTGATGCAATGTCGGATATACATAAAATCTAATTTTCTGCAAACTGAAGTCGCACTAGATTTGAATAAAACCCATCTTCTTTCTGTACTAGTTCAGCATGACTTCCCTCTTCTATTATTCTACCTTCACTGAGTGCATAAATTCTGTCAACGTTGCGAATAGTAGCTAATCGATGAGCAATGATGATAGTTGTACGTCCTTTCATCAGCTCGTCCAACGCTTCTTGAACCAAGGCTTCCGATTCGGCATCCAATGAAGAAGTTGCTTCATCCAATATCAAAATTGAAGGATCTTTCAAAATTGCACGCGCAATTGCTATTCGTTGACGTTGTCCTCCTGAAAGTTTTACTCCACGTTCTCCAACCAACGTTTGCATCCCCTCCGGAAACTGGGAGATAAACTGCCAAGCATTAGCTTTTTTGGCAGCTGCTATTAGTTCATCCTCGCTTGCCTCTGGTTTAGCATAGCTAATATTTTCCCGGATCGATCCTCCAAACAGTAAAACCTCTTGAGGTACGATACCGATGTGCGCGCGCAAACTTGCCAATTCCCAATCGGTAACCAAGTGATCATCCACCCTTATTTCTCCACGTTGAGTCTCATAAAATCGAAGCAACAATTGAATAATCGTAGATTTGCCAGCACCGGAGTGCCCCGCTAAAGCGACTTTTTCCCCTGGGTTGACATGAAAACTCAATGCTTTCAGTACTTCTACTTCTGGCCGGGTCGGATACTCAAAACTGACTTGATTGAATTCAATCTTTCCTAAAAATTTGGATTTTTTTATTCCTTCAGAAGATTCTTCCTTTTCTTGGAGTATCTCTAGTACGCGTTCGGAAGATCCGATTGCTTTTTGAACTTGTCCATAAATATCTCCCAGACCGGCAATAGAACCCCCAATGAATGTAGTGTAAAGAACAAAAGATACAAGGTCTCCTACACTCATCTCACCTGAACTTACTAAGCTTGCACCGTACCACATAACCCCCACTATCCCTCCAAAAAGTGCAAAAATTATAAAGGAAATAAAAGCGCCACGGAATTTAGCAGCCTTCAATGCTATAGTCACCACGCGACTTAATCCACTGCCATACCTTGCAGACTCATAAGCCTCACCTACGAACGATTTGACAGTACTGATTGACTGCAATGTTTCTTCTACTATCACATTGGCAGTAGCGAGTTCGTCCTGAGTAGATTTAGACAGCTTGCGGATGAATCGTCCAAAAACCATCGCAATGATTACCAATACCGGAAAAGTCGCAAGCATGAATAGTGTCAATTTTGGCGTGGTCACCATCAGAAAAATTACCCCTGCAATCAAAGTGACTAATTGTCGAAACAGCTCCGCCAATGTTACCGAAAAAGTATCCTGAAGCATGCTGACATCAGCAGTTATTCTACTGATCAGTTCTCCAGTTCTTCGTTGATCAAAAAAAGTCATCGGGAGACGGATTAAACGATCATACAATGCCACTCGGATATCGCGCATGGATTTCTCAGAAACTAATGAAAAAAGCCAAACTCGAAAAAAAGAAAACACACTCTGAACTGCAAGAATTCCCAAAAGTAATAAGGCAATTGAATTGATATCTGTTACAATCCAGTCTTTTCCTTGTGCCGTATCAATCAATTTGCCTGCTACAAAAGGAAATGTCAATAACGCTAATGATGAAAAAAGCAAAAAAACCAAACCTAAGGAAAATGACCCTCTGTAGGGTAAAAGAAACCTAAAAATTCCTCCTAGCTTACTCAAATTCTGCTTAGTCAACTTTCGCTTATCCTGCATTTCTAAAGCAGTCCCTCGTTCTTTTGCCATATTTATTTTCTAAACTCTCTGGACAAAAGTAAGTTTTTTAATTGATGAAGAGCTGACCATTTGAAATCGCCGATCATTCTGGACCAAATTGAATGCTAACTTCTTCTCCACAAACTTGTTGGGCAAGATTTTCACCTAAAGCCGGAGAATGTTTAAACCCATGTCCTGAACATGCAGAGACAACCAATACTGAAGAAAATCCTTCCAAGGGTCGAACCACAAACCTTCCGTCCGTGGTAACTGTATAAAAACAGACTGTAGATTTTACGAATTTACCCGAAAGACCCATGAATCTTCCTGCTATTTTAGTATCCCAAAATTTCTGTTGCTCATCTGCTGTTACTTCTCGATTCAAATAATCCGGATGACTAGTTTCTACAAAAGACTCGCTTGCCATTTTTACACTCTTTCCATCAAGTGAAGGAAATCCATAAATGAAATCTTCTGGATTGGCACCTATTCCCCACATGTAAACCGGTGATTTTTTCCAGACATCCTGAAAAGAATCAATCGCTAACCAGTGTAGAACTTGTCTACAAACTTTAAATTTTCTTGCTTCATTATCCGGTAGAAAATCCTTGATCCAACCTCCGGCAGCAAGCACGATTTTTTTGGCAAAAATCTTTCCCTCATTTAGTTGAATTGCGGTCTTATTTCCCAGAGGTAATAAGTTGATTACTTTTATGTTTTTCAATAAATCAGCCCCCATTTTGGCAGCAAGATCCAGTTGATCAGCAATACATTGCTCAGGAAGTAAATAACCGGTAGCCGACTCCTGATAGCTTCTTCCAGTCGATTCCAGCAGGATGTGAGGAAAGCGAGCAACAGTTTGTCTAGCATCTTCGACCCGATGACTAATATTAAATTTTTTTGCTAAAGAAATCGTCTGATCTAAAAAACTTTTTGTACCGTGTTTATCCCAGGGCAAAACTCCAGAATCCATTAACACTCCACCCGTTTGATGATATAATTGATTCCCGGATTTTGACTCAATTTCTTTCCAGATTTGGAGTGAACGAATAGCCAGTGCTACATAATCCTCGCCTTCGCCAACCGCTAGACGGGTTATTCTAGTTTCCCCATGCGAAGATCCCAAATTATGAGGAGGATCAAATTGGTCAATACCCAACACAGAAATACCTCTTTTAGAAAGCTGATATAATGTAGCAGATCCAACTGCACCCAATCCTATTACAACCACGTCATAGTTTTTATTCAAAAGTTGCATGGAATCGACTATAGGCATATTTTAAAAGTTTACATACATAAGATGCAAAAAAAGTTAGGAATTTTTGCCCATTTGGGCATCAATAAGTGCTCGTTTAAGTTTTCGCTCTCTATCTAACGTATTCTTTCGCAGGTTTTCAAATTCCCCTTGTACATCCACTAAATCCTGTTGTGCTTTTCTGATTTTAACAAAGCTTCTCGAATATTGGAAAGAAAAAAAGCCGAGTGCAGCAGCCAGCCCACTTACGATTATCCACATCATTGTGGAATAGACACTTTTCTCTATATCTATCCCCAAGAAATTGAAATTGTCTTTTGCATCAACAGCCTCCTGCTTATCACTTTCTGTAATTTCAAGAAAAGCATTCAGATTAGAAATAGAATCATTTTTACCGGTGAGAATACTCGTGATACTTGCCACCTCACGACGCATAGTAGTTATAGAATCTAACATATTGGACTTCAATTGATCCAAACTTGTCTTCTTTACAACTTTATACTCTTGAAAATTATTTGAATTCTGATAGATGTATTCAAATTGATTGGCTATCGATCCTGATTTAAGCGAAAGAGTAGTATCAGAATCTTGACCAAAAGCTGCATAGAAAAAAATTAAAAGTAGCGGGGTAATGAGAAGTTTTTTTCTAAGCATCAGATCGATTGTTGGCAAATAATTTCAACAAACCTGTTCAAGAAACATGCCTTCGATTAGAAATTACCTATTTTTTTTGCAAGCTATCTCTTTCAAAGATGAATTAAACTTTTTTATTATTGATTTTGAGTAGGTTATGAAGTATAATAAAATTGAACTTAAGAAACTCTGAATATAACTTAATCTAATAGCTGGACCTGTAATTGTATCAAAAAAAATAAAAGGCAGATAATATATGGTAAACATCAGCATTGCCAGTACACTTCAGTCAACAGCAATCTGTCTGCCCCGACTTGTTGGGTCATCTCTGCGGTTGAGCAAAAAAGTTAAATTATTGGCATAATTGTGTATAGCTATTTACAATACTATCATTTATAAGTTTTCTGAACACTATCTCATTTATGCCACAGGTATCAGTTTTGCAAAGACTCATTTTGACTTAATCGTTCTATCTGACGAGAATTATTAAATGATTCTTATACATGAATCAAAGTAAGCCTATATATTACTGGAAAATTAACAGGATTTTGAATGATGGAATTGCTAGCTTTTAATTTAAACAAATTCACTCTTAATTTATGCCGAAGTGTTCACTTCTAATTATTCTGCTGCTTAGACTATTGCCCAGCTTTGCTCAAGAGAATACTAACCCACCAAAAGACTCCCTTTTCCAGTCTGCGATTTTTGCCTTTGATTCTCAAGATTGGGAAAGTGCAGAGCGCTTACTCAGTAGCTGGATTACCTCAAACCCAATAGATACAGAAGCTTATTGGCTTCGAGGACAAGTCTTTGAGCACTTAAGTAATCTTGATCGAGGGTTAGCTGATTTTTCAATACTCCTTTCTCTGAATTCGGAATACGCAGAAGCCTATTTTGCCAGAGGCAGAATTCGATATCAACTTAAACAGTATGAGTCGGCAATGGAAGATTTCCAAGATTTCTTGGTCACTCCTCCCGGTCAGACCACTCGGATCATTTACCGACGAGGTGCCGGAGATCAAGGAGTCTCTCAGGTGATGACTGATCAGTCTGGCAATCCTGCCCAAGCATATTACCATCTGGGACTTTGCAGTTTTGAGCTGGGAGAATATGATTTAGCTTTGAATTACCTTGATTTAGCTTTGGAAGCTGAACCAGAAAATCCAGATTATTATGCTGAAAAAGGCCGTTCATTTTTAAGAGTTGGTGAGAATATGTCAGCAATTGAATCCTTTGAGCAAGCGCTAATCATCAATCCCGAACATCTTCCTGCCAAGCAGGGTTTGGCAGAGGTAAAAGAAGGTGGAGACCTTATGCTCTTAGCACAGCTCAATCAGATCATCGCAGATTCCATTGCCAACAGCCAAACGTATAAGCAGCGAGGCTTCTATCGGATGAATCATGGAGACAGTTTAGGTGCAATTGCCGATTTTAATGCGGCGATTGATTTGGATGAATTTGATACGGAATCATTTTATTACCGTGGAAAAATATATTTCGCAAAAAAAAACTGGAAAATGGCTGAGCGGGATTTCTCCGCAGCTTTGGAATTAGAAGAACAAAATGAAGGCTACCTCCTTGCGCGAGGACAATCTCGCTATTTGGCTGGAAATTTAGATGGCGCCTTAGCGGACTTCACCCAATTAATCGGAATTGAACCGAGCAATCCTTCTGGGTTTTACCATCGTGGAATTACACTACAGCGAATGAACAGATTATTTCAAGCTTGTCCTGATTTACTCAAAGCTAGTGAGCTAGGTATGAAACAGGCAAAAGCTATTTGGGAAAAAATCTGTAACCCTAAAGTTCAGCGGTAGTATCCACTTGAGCAGCTATGGTAGCAGGACGCCAAGAAGCTGCAAAAGTAATTGCGATTATGGATATGCTGATCCAAAAAAAATCAGTCCATACCACTTTGATGGGATAGGCATCCACCACCGCAGAAGAAATTCCCAAGGAAACTAAACCGAAGGTTTGCTGCAAAAGACAAACACCGTAACCTAAAATCAAGCCGATCAGCGCTCCACTAAAGGCGATCATCATTCCTTGTTTTAAGAAAATACGCTTAATCAACTGTTCGCTAGCTCCCATCGCTTTGAGCACTGCTATGTCCTTCTTCTTCTCAATTGCCAGCATACTCAGCGAAAAGAAGATATTGAATGAGGCAATCGCTAGGATAAATATCAAGGTAAGGAAGACGAACAATTTTTCGAGCTTGACGGTCCGCAGCAAAGCCGAATGCTGCTCATCGGTATTTTTTATACTAAATTTTGAGCCTAAATGGGCTTTCAATCGTTCCTGAACAGCTTCAATTGAATATCCTTCCGCAACTTTCACCTCCAAAGAGGTTCTTTTGTCTCCATAATTTAGAAGATCACGAACAAAAACCAAAGGTGCAATTACGTATTGATCGTCAAACTGCCGCTCAATACTAAAGTATCCCACGGGCTCCAATGAGGCCATGGCGTAGAGTTGATTAGGATCTAAGGTCGCCGCACTGCGTGGCGCTTTGGGATAGAAAACTTTAAGGGGAACATTGATATCCCCTAGGTTGACGGATAGAAAAAATCCCACCCCTCTACCCAAGATCGCCGCAGGTCTAAGTTTCGTTCCTAAAGTGGTGTCCCCCCAAAAATAGCCCTTTGAAAATCTATCTTGATCTAGGAAGTTATCCGAAACCCCTTTGATTCTCCCGATCATCTGGTTGCCATTGTAATCGAGCAAGGCATTATCCTCAATTACTTCAGTCAGTATTTCGACTCCTTCAATGTTTTCGATTTCTGAAAGCCACTCGTGAGTAGTCTTAAAACTTTTCCCGAGTGTAGCCTCGATTTTTATTTCTGCATCGAAACTGGCAAAAATCCCTCGAATTAAGTCCTCCAAGCCGTTAAAGACAGACATCACAATCACAAGTGACATCGTACCAACAGTCACCCCAATAATGGAGATGATCGAAAGTATCGTGATGAAATTCCGCTTCTTTTTGCTTCGGAAATATCGGGATGCTATGAAAGAGCTAAGATTCAAGGCTTGAAAGGTTAGTCCTCTTCCTCCTCTTCCGGTGGTGCCGGTGGAATTTGTAGATCAGAAAGCACTTTATCCATATGTTGTGCATAAGAAGCAGAGTCATCTGGGAAAAATGCGATTTCAGGAATGATCCGAACAGATTTCCCGATTCGCTTAGCTAAGGTGTGGCGAATTTCTTTTTTATGCTCAATGATCAACTCATAAGTTGCCTTAGGGTTAGCCAGTAGAAAGCTTAGGTAGACTTTAGCGAAACCTAGGTCCGGACTTACCATCACATGTGTAATTGTAACCATTGCTTTACCTATCAAGTGTTTAGCTTCCTTTTGAAAAATATCTCCAAGCTCCTTCTGAAGCAATTTTGCGTGTTTTTGTTGTCTTTTACTTTCCATTTCAAGTATTTATGGTACAAATTTAGCGAAATAGTTGGGCATGGGTTAATTTCGGGCAAACCAAGCACACACTTTTATAAATTCAAATTGTTAAGCTTCTTCAGAGTGAACGATCCTTTTAGACTTATTGGTATAGGAATTTATCTCCTATTACTGACTTTAGTCTATCTTTTATTCAATCCATTTCCTGTTACCTCAGCTCAGTTGACTTGGCTGATTTTGGGCGAGCGAGTGGGCGATGGCTATCTATTGTATAAGGATATTATTGATGATACGGGCCCGTTGGCAGCAGGTTTTTTTATGCTGATGGATTTGATTTTTGGAAGAAGTCTACTCGCCTACGAATTGGTCGGTAGAATCCTGATTATTTTTCAGGTTCTGTATTGGAATTCTATTCTGATCAAGTTCCGCGCTTTTGATGAAAATACGTATTTGCCCGCCATTATCATGGCGGCACTGTTTCATTTTTCATTCGACATGCTCAGCCTTAGTCCAGCTTTGTTGGCAAGTTGCTTTTTGATTTTGGCTTTAGGCCAACTTTTTTCGCAAACAGTATTACAAAAGGAAGGCTCCGAATCAACACTTTTGATTGGTGTATATGCCGGAATAGCTACAGGATTTCAGCCAAATTATTTATTATTCTTTCCTTACCTCATTTTTACCGGTATTACGATTAGCGGATTTTCATTTCGTCAATTGATGCTTTCATTGATTGGCTATTTTCTTCCACTTTTGCTGATTGGAGTCTTTTATTTCTGGGCAGAAGGACTTATCGAGGCTATTGAAATATGGCCGTTATCCTTCTTATCCGAAAAATATTATTACCAATCTAAGTTAGATTGGTTGATGCTGGGAGCCTTTCCTATTGTTCTTGCTGTGGTGGGGTACTTTGTTTCAACTATCATGAAAGCCTCCACGATCAACCAGCAAAAGCAGCGTCAGTTGGTAATCCTATGGTTAATCTTTGCTGCCTTCGAATTTCTTATTGTCAAGCGTCAAGGGGCCTTTCAGCTGGTGATTTTCATCCCAGTGTTGACTTACCTGATTAGTCTGTTTTACATTTATTTCAGATCTGGAATAATTGCCAATGGTACCTTTTTACTTCTGATTTTAGCTTTTCCTGCATTCACTTGGTGGTTTTGGCATCAAGAAATAACAGGCAATTACTTCGTCAGGAAGTCTACCAATCAACCCGAAAAGAGCCTGATGGTATTGGGGAATGACCTTTCTCATTTTCAAAATTCTAATTTGGGTGGACCTTTTTTGAATTATAATCTAAGCCTAGTATATCTGGCGCAAGAACGTGGATTACCAGAGAAGGCCAGGATTTATCAAATGCTTCAAGTTCAAAAAAGTGAAGTAGTACTCGACCCAAATGGGGAATTTAAGCGCTTGCTAGAGCAGTTTCCCTCACTCCAGAAGGATTATCAATCTACAAAACCGGGAGTCTTTAAACTGAAGAATTAGACTGATATTATTTGTAAATTTCATGGTAATTATTGGTCATCAAAGATATATACAATACGTTATTTAGTCATTTGACAGGCAACTGAGTCAGCATATTGTTTTCCTTATTATAATTATCCCATTACCAAAAAAAGATGAATTTTATACCAAAAACCATTGGTTAAGCAACCAATTCGGGTTCCTTCGTTTGCTGTTTTGGCAAATTGAGTCATTATAGCTAAAGAGGTACAGTTAATAAAACTAGAAACTCTTCATTTCATAAATCAAATTCCCACAGCGGTTATTGAATTGACAGATCCTGATTTCCAATGGTGTGATTCCTTGCATTTTTTACCAGGAGTGGAGCTAAAAATCAATGTAAGCTATGAGATAGTAGAAAAGGAAATAAAATCAAGCTATCTGATGAAAATCAAATTCAAGTCGAAGATTATCCAGGGAATAAAATAACCTTAAATCAAGATGGAGTTACCATAGAAAGCATTAAAAAAATACATATTAAAAGCGATGGAGCATTAGATCCAATCGGTATAAATATCAAAACAGCAAGTACCGCAAGTCTTGAGCTAAAAGGCATTGCAGGAGTGTGACTAAAAGCTCGACTGCGCTTACAGTAATTAAAAGTGCGATCGTTTAAATCGATTAATTATGCTTCCAGCGGCACGCATATCAGGCAAAACTTGTCAAGATGAAGTTATAATTGAACTAGCTAATCCCGCAGTCTTAACTGACACCATGGCTACAGCAACCGTTGGAGATCTTCACTGATACTAAAACTCAGTCAATTCAGCTAAAAAAATCACTTTTAACTTCAAGAGTAATTTGATATTGCATACTTGAAAATCAATAGTTGGGATAGGTGTTTTAGTGAGTTTCGGAAATAGAATTACCTTTGACGAGATGACTATTTTAGTATGATAAACAGTTTAAAAAAAGCCCGATGCATTTAAAATTCATCAGGCTCTTGAGTGTTTATTTCAGCTACAAGCGATCTTACTGACACGGCCCTGATGTCTTCCGCCTTCAAAATCGGTAGCAAGAAAAGTCTCCGCAAGCTTTTCTGCCAGTTCATAAGAAATAAATCTAGCGGGAAGAGCCAATACGTTTGCATTGTTATGCTGTCTTGCCAAAGCTGCCAGTTCCTCATTCCAGCAAAGCGCTGCTCTGATTCCCTGATGCTTATTGGCTGTAATGGCCACGCCATTTCCACTGCCACAGATTACGATTCCCAATTCATATTCTCCCGATTCGATCGCCAAACTCAAAGGATGTACGTAATCCGGGTAATCTACAGAGGCATCCGAGGAAGGCCCGAAATCTTTGACCGCATATCCAAGCGAATTAAGCTTTTCAATCAGTTTAGCTTTATATTCAAATCCTGCGTGATCACCTCCAATAGCTATTTTTTTTGACATGATTTATTTTTCCAATTGATTAAAGTGCATCTTCAATATCATCCTGAGCAGCTTTCAATGCTCTTTTTTTCTCCAAGCGTTTCGCAATCTGAATTCCAGCCTCATAAAGCACTAGAATCGGCATCGCAATTAATATCTGGCTAATCACGTCCGGAGGAGTAATAATCGCTGCCAAAATCAGAATCACCACAATGGAATGTCTACGATAAGATTTCAGCATCTTCGAAGTGACTAATCCTGACATAGCCAAGAAATAAACCACAACCGGCAACTGAAACATAATTGCAGAAGCCAAGACCAGCATCGTCAGCGTACTCACGTAGGATGAGATATCAAATTCATTCAGAATACTCGGATCCAATTGATAATTGGATAAGAAATTAATCGAAAGCGGGGATAGGATAAAGTATCCGAAAGCAGCTCCCAAAAAGAATAGCATACTTACAAAAAATACGGCTCCTCTTGCTGCATTTTTCTCTTGATCATAAAGTCCCGGACTGATGAATCTCCAAACTTCCCAAAAAACATAGGGAAATGAAGCAATAAAACCAACCACCAAACTTGATGTCACGTGCATGGAAAACTGCCCCGTCATCTGTCTACTCTGAATGGTAAATGGCAGCTCATCGATACAAAGCGCAGGAATTCCAAAGTAATCACTGACAGTACAGAGCCAACGATAAGTAACAAAATCCACTTTTGACGGACCCAAAATTACTATCCCGAACACAAAGCTCTTTGCTATAAAAGCCATGACTGTGAAAATAAGGATTGCTGATACGGAACGAAACAAATGCCAGCGTAAAGCTTCCAAATGATCCAAAAAGGACATTCCTCCTTCTTCTTCCTCTTCTTGATATTGGTCTAAAGGCACAGGTGTGTCAGCTACTTAATAAAGTGGAAATTGAATCATCCATGAGTTGACCTCGCTTTTGATTTTTGCTAATTCGGCTTCGTTGTTATGATTCACCAATGCTCGATCGATGAGACCAACAATTTTTTTCATATCATCTTCTTTCAGTCCTCGGGTAGTTACCGCCGGAGTACCTATTCGCATACCGGAAGTCACAAAAGGAGATTTGGTATCAAATGGAACCATATTTTTATTGATGGTAATATCTACTTTTCCGAGAGATTCCTCTGCTAGCTTTCCAGTAAGTTCTTTATTTCTAAGATCAATTAGCATGCAATGGTTATCAGTACCTCCAGAGATTAGTTTGTACCCTAGACTTACGAACTCGTCGGCCATTACGGATGCATTCAATTTTACCTGAAGGATATATTCCATGTATTCGTCGGACATACACTCTTCGAAAGCGATCGCTTTAGCAGCAATGATGTGTACTAATGGGCCACCCTGAGTTCCTGGGAATACACCCATGTCAAGTAAAGTGCTCATCTTGCGGATTTCGCCTTTTGCCGTAGTATATCCAAATGGGTTATCGAAATCTTCCCGCATCATAATCAATCCCCCTCTTGGTCCCCGAAGGGTCTTGTGCGTAGTGGTCGTCACGATGTGGCAATGATCCAAGGGATCATTTAACAAACCTCGTGCTATCAAGCCTGACGGATGCGATACATCGGCCAGCACCAGTGCACCTATTTTATTAGCAATATTCCTTAACCGCTCGTAGTCCCAATCTCTGGAGTAGGCCGAAGCTCCGCAAATGAGCATTTTTGGATTCACTTCAAGCGCTTTGGCCTCAACTTTATCGTAATCAATAATTCCAGTCTCCTCTTCGACTCCATAGAAATGAGCATCATAAAGCTTTCCTGAGAAGTTAACTGGTGAACCGTGAGTTAAGTGCCCACCGTGTGAGAGGTCAAAACCTAAAATAGAATCTCCCGCTTTCAGGCATGCTAGGAAAACCGCAGCATTTGCTTGCGCGCCAGAGTGCGGCTGCACATTGGCCCAAGTAGCTCCAAAAAGTTTTTTAGCACGATCGATAGCTAATTGCTCGATTTTATCCACTACTACACAACCACCGTAATAACGCTTTCCTGGTAAGCCTTCTGCGTATTTATTGGTTAGTACGCTACCTGCAGCTTCCATTATTTGCTTACTGGTGAAGTTCTCCGAAGCAATCAGTTCAATTCCTCTCTTTTGTCTGTCTTTCTCTTGAGCTATTAAATCGAAAACTATCGTATCTCTTTTCATAATTAAGTGTTTGAAGGCGAATATGGGTTAGATCTGTGGATTACGAAATCCTTTAGCCGTACCTCCCAAAATTAACCCGAAAGTCCCGATTATCCAATCCTTAAGCAGGATACAAATCAGGATTGAAAAGTAATTCCTATTTTTGAAGAATGATCGATTTCAAATTTTGCCCAGATAGTTACTTCAGTGGAGACACCAATTCAGTTTTACTGGTAAAATTGAATTATCCAGAAAGTAAATGGGGTGAGCAGCTGAGTATCTATGCGCATCAAATCGATCACAGAATTCAATTGGAAGCGGTGGATTTCTATGGCAATGACTACCTGCTATATCCTTCCTCTGTAGATGAACCGCTATCCTTAGAGGATTTAATCTACCTATTGGAAGGGATCCAGCTGAACAAAGATGAAATTCAAGGTGGAATGGAATTGATCTTAGATGGAATTCCACAGGTGGAAAGCTCATTCTATCCTGAGCTCAGTAAGTATTTTGACGAAAAAAGAAAAAGTTTCGGTTTGGAGTAAAAATCAGCAGGTATCTGCTTATCCTTTGTGACTTGGTTGGTTCGAAACCAAAAGTCATACATTCCAAAATCTAAGCAGTCGGTTGACTCAGTCCCCTGAAACGATACTTTTCTGAAGTTGCTGATTGAAAGCCAAAATTTATTCAGTATTGCCTGCTCAATCGAAAGCTGAGAAAGTTGGATCCACTTTTTCCCGTAGATAAAAATTGGTATTAATTTGATCATCACGTTTTCAACCCCCTGAGAGTAATCTGGTTTTCAACCGACTACGGGTTTAAAAAATTAATTTTATGTCAATTAATTGTAAAATTTATAGTTCAAAGCGATGCTGATGCTGTTTTTAGCGGTAGCGCTTTTAGCACTGGGAATATATTTGCAATCAAGGCCTGGCTTCCCTCAGGAAAAAGTGAGCAAGTGGGTAAATTTCTACCTGTTCAATTTTGTATTGCCTGCATTGGCTTTGCTCTACATACCACAGATCGATCCGGGATGGGAATTATTACTCCCGATCTCAGCGGCCTGGTTCACTTTCTTTTGCTCTTGGGTTCTTTTTGGGAGCCTTGGAAAATTCTTAGACTGGGATAATGCAACTACTGGCTGCTTAATTATAGTCTCTGGCTTGGCCAATACTTCATTTCTTGGATTTCCGGTGATCGAGGGCTTACTTGGAAAGGAAGGCTTACCTACTGCTTTGCTGATTGATCAGGGCGGATCCTTTTTATTGGTTTCTTCGGTTTCTATACTTGTGGCCTCCATCTATTCCCATAAGGAAAGCCCGCTATGTACTATTCCAAAGAAAATTATCAGTTTTCCTCCATTTCTATTTTTGACTGCTACACTTTGCATGAGTTTCCTTGGATGGAAGACTCCGGAATTTATTTTACCGATAGCTGCTGTAATCGGTAAAACTATGGTCCCCACCTCAATCTTTGCCATAGGACTTAGATTTAGCTTGGATTTTGAATCACTCAATTCCAGATTTTTCTGGTTGGGAATGGGCTACAGATTGGTATTAGCTCCCGCTTTGGTCTGGATGATCTATCGGAATTTCAACTTCGAGAGTGAATTAATTCTCCAGGTCACCATCTTAGAAAGTGGTATGGCTCCCATGATCACAGGCTCATTAGTGGCTATTCAATATGATCTCAAACCAAAACTTGCGGTGCTACTTTCGGGGTTGGGAATCCCGATCTCTGTGGTAAGCATATTGATTTGGTACTTTCTGCTTCACTAGATCAGCTTAGGATTGGCTTTATCTTTTTGGTTAACTCTTGATGTATCAGACCATTAGTTGCAATAATTTGCCTTCCGAAAACAAAATCTCTCCCACTCTTAAAATCAGTGACTGTTCCACCTGCTTCCTCCACTATCAGTGCACCTGCCGCGACATCATAAGAGTTGAGGTTATATTCGAAATAGCCTTCTGATCGACCTGATGCTACATAGCAAAGGTCTACAGCTGCACTTCCCAGCCGTCGGAGTCCATGTGTACTTTTCATCAATTCCTTGAGGGTACCCATGTACTTATCAATCAATTCAAAATTGTAGTATGGAAATCCCGTAGCAATTAAAGATTCACTGAGAGTCTTTGCCGTACTTACTTTGATCTTAGTCTCGTTACAAAATGCTCCACCCCCTTTTATGGCATAAAAACACTCGTGTCGATTGATCTCATATACCACACCTAAGACCAATTCATTTTTTTCCATTAAAGCTATACTGACTGCAAAAATCGGAAGACCGTGGATAAAATTAGTTGTACCATCTAAAGGATCAATGATCCAAGTCAATTCCGCAGCCGCTTTTGCAGCCGTTCCTTCCTCGGTAATAAATCCAGCTTCTGGCAAAATCTTCCCAAGTTTGGATACAATGAGTTTTTCAGCTTCTTTGTCTACATAAGAGACCAAGTCATTCAGTCCTTTATATTCGACGTCCTTCGGATTGAAATGCTGTCGCTCTTTTCTGATAAAAGCTCCTGCCTCCTTAGCTATCCCCTGTGTGTGCTCCAGTAGTATGCTGAGCTCTGATTTGGTGAGCATGTTATAGTGTTATAATTTGGTGTTTTTACCAGCCACTGTAAGGACGATTTCGCCTTTCAAGGGATTGGTTTGATAATATTCAATCAGTTTGGACAAAGGTCCACGGACGTTTTCCTCATGGAGCTTGGTCAATTCTCTGGAAACACAGGCCTGACGATCGGATCCAAAAGCTTCCGCCAGTTGTTCCAATGTTTTCATGAGTCTATGCGGAGATTCGTAAAAAACCATCGTCCGGACCTCATCTAACAGGCTTTCAATTCTAGTCTTTCTTCCCTTTTTATGTGGTAAAAAGCCTTCGAAGATAAATCTATCATTCGGTAATCCACTATTGATCAAAGCTGGAATCAAGGCTGTGGCTCCGGGAAGACACTGCACGTCCAATCCCGCTGCGAGTACTTCACGAACGAGCAAAAAACCTGGATCAGAGATCGCGGGTGTTCCAGCGTCACTTATCAATGCAAAGACCTCTCCCGCCTTCATACGTGCCACCAAGCGCAGCACCGTCTTATGCTCATTAAAAATATGGTAGCTCTGAAGTGGTCGGGAGATCTCCAGGTGCTTTAGCAAACTACCACTGGTTCGCGTATCCTCAGCGAGAATTACGTCGGCACTCTTCAAGATCTCGATTGCACGAAGTGTGATATCCTTCAGATTGCCAATAGGTGTTGGTACCAGAAATAAATTTATTCCCTGATCAATCATCCAATAATTTTATCAATTGCTTTGGCAAGCTTGTGGTCTTTATCAGTCACCTTGTTCCCAGAATCATGCG
>JBDNIP010000602.1:0-3748 GCA_041688245.1 Algoriphagus sp. | reverse complement strand
TTGGTCTTCTTAAGTCTCCTCCAACTACGACGGTTTTTTTTGAGCCTAAAGCCATTGCCGAAGCTAAATTCAATGAGATAAAGGTTTTTCCCTCACCTGAAACGGATGAAGTAACCAGTATTTTTTTCGTGTTTTTTCCTGAGGCTAAGTACGTGATCGCAGAGCGAAGCGATCGAAAGGATTCTGCCACTGCAGACTTGGGATGCTGAAACACAACAACATTAGTGTCCTTTTCACTAAAACCGACAATCCCGAGCTGAGGAATCATAAAATACTTCTTCAAATCTCGTTGATCTTTGATGCTATCGTCAAAAACATCCCGTACGATGACAAAACCAAAGGGTATTAAAAAGCCTAAAACAATCGCCAAACCATAATTCTGCTGTTTTTTAGGAAATACTAATGTGCCTTTTTTGGCGTAATCCAAAATCGTGTTGTCAGAAACATTGGAAGCTCTGGCAATACCAGCTTCTGCACGCTTCTCCAGCAAGTAGGTGAATAGGGATTCTCGTAACTTAAATTCTCTGAAAATCCCAGAATATTCCGACTCAGACTCCGGTAAAGTCGAAAACTCAGCATCATAAACTAGTATTTCATCTTGAATGCTTCGCTTCTTTTTCTCTGTATTGGCAATGAGGTTCAATACATTCTCAAACAGAGACTCCTGAATTTTCTCCATCTGCACATCGATCTTCAATACTTCCGGATGCTTTTCATTGACTGTGGCAAGCAATTTTCTTCGATCCTGAGAAAGCGTGACCAAAGTCTGAATCAAGCCATTCAATAAAGGATCAGGGACTCCAATTACGGAAGGTGCTACGACATCAGAGAAATCTTTACTCTTGGCCTGCATGTACGACTTGATCTCATTGAAATAGTCAAGCTGATAGTCTATTTCAGCATTCATTTCATCGAGATTATTCATCTTACTCAGAATATTGGAAAACTCTGCCGATACATCCAGCAGCTTATTCTGAACTTTAAAATTTTGTAATTCACGTTCTTTTTCCTGTAGGGAATCTTTCAGGAAACCTAGCTGCTCTTCGATAAAGGCCAAGGTATTTTCTTGAATTTTATTCTTTTCCCGAAGGTCATAGCCGATGTAAGCCTCCATCAAACTATTGATATAATCTCTCCCCTTCTCCATCACCTTGGTAGTCGTAGTCAGGCGAAGCACAGAACTGTACTGGTTCTGAAGTATCACTTGAATAGCTCTGGAATGTAAATCCTCCAATGATGAGGGGTCGATCAGCTTAAACACTACTGACTCATCGATTTTACTTGGGTTGATTAGATTAACAGTGAACTTGGATCGGCCAGTTTCGATCAGTTCCCCAAAGGTGTAAGTGTTATTGTACAACGCATCATCACCCGCTGCCATGGCAGAGCTGAAATCCATTAAGCCAGATTCCTCGGGAAGAATTCTAAAATTTGTTTCAGATAAAGCTATCAACTCGAGTGCGGTGTTGGTCACTTGTACATGTGTCCAATCCACATCTATACGAATCGGTGAGCGATCATACAGCTCAATTGGTTTGATTTTAGTTTTAGCATAGTATTCCACATCAAAGTGCAATTTTGCTAAGGCATCCTTTGCAAGCCCTTTAGATTTTATGCGAAGGATGTCATTTTCCAGATTGAGACCTGAAGAGAAAATGTTAGACCGATCTAAAATTTTAGCCTCAGGAGAGGTATTAGTTTTGATCAACATCGAACCACTCACCTCATACTCATCAACTATATAGCGGTGAAATAGAAAGGTAGCCCCCACAAAAAGAAAGATAAAGAATAGGTACCAAGGCCAGTAGCGGATATATTTAGCCACGACATACCTGATTTCTAAGGCTTTCTCTTCGTTATCCAGTTGACTTAAGTCTAACTTCTCCATAGCTTAATTACTAGCAAATAAATTGATAATCAGCAAAGTAGAAGCCAATAATCCTGCAAAAAGTGCTAAGGAAGCAGTCAAATTATCTGCTGCACCCAGTTGACGGATCTTCATAGGTTCCATATACAAGATATCATTTGGCTGAATAAAATAAAAGGGACTTGCCAGCAATGCCCGGTCATTTAAATTGATCTGATGAATCTTGCTCCCTCCATCGTACTGACGGATAATAAATAGCTTGTTTTTCTTCCCCAGAAGTGAAGTTTCTCCGCTATTTGCCAATGCATCAAAAATAGTTGCTCGATTTTTAAAAATAATATTTACGCCCACCGAATTAAACTCCCCCATTGTAGTGTAACGAATACCGGCAATTCGCAATTTCACGTAAACCTCCTCTTTGAAAAAGGAATTAATTTGCTCTTCAACTTTTACTTTCGCTTCCGCCTCAGTCAGGCCTCCGATCTTGATTTTCCCTAGTTTAGGCACTTCCACATTCCCCTCCTGATCGATGGTATAACCAAAAAAGTAAAGTGGATCAGAACCGCCTCCACCTCCAGCACCACCGCCCATACCGCCAGCTCGCTGTGTGTTTTGGAAGGAAAAAGCCTCCGTCAACTCCGCATCTGAAGTAGCGAAATCAATCTCTACCATATCAAAAGGCTGTAATATATATTTATAATCCACTGTAGCGTAAGGAATAAATTCATCCAAGGCAATGGGTACGTTGTCAGGTAAATTCTGCAAGTAGGTAATTCGTTTGTTGCTAATACAGCTACTGACCAATAAAACCAAAGTGAACAAATAGAGGATGAATCTCATGTTTTTCGTTAGCAAAAATATTAGCCAAATATAGAAAAATTGTTTTGTAAGCGCTTCTTTTGAGTAGGGGGCCTTTGATGGAGTATAGCTTCGGTGAGCTATGGCTTTGCCGAGATATGCCTTCGGTGAGATATACTTGCTGAGCTAGACCTTCGGCTAGATAGACTTTGCGAAATAGTAGATAAATCTATCTCTGCGAGTGCTCCGAGGGGTTAATTCCACTCTAAATCATTTATCTCTAATTACCTACTCAACTATCTCAAAAATGATCGTAAGAAAAGCCATAGATGCTGACATTCCCCAAATCATCGAACTCCTAAAAGTATCCTTGGGGGAGTCTTTGATACCCAAATCTGAAGCGCTTTGGAGATGGAAGCATCTAGACAATCCTTTCGGAGCTTCGCATACTTTGGTGGCATTGGATCGGGAGAATATCATCGGAGTCAGAACTTTTCTAAGATGGGAATTTATAGAATCGACTAAACTTATCAGCGCATGCAGGGCAGTTGATACTGCAATTCACCCCGATTATCAAGGGCAGGGTTTATTTAAAAAATTGACTCTGGAACTAATCAAATCTCTTAAAAAAGAAGGAATTGATTTGATATTTAACACTCCAAATGCTGTCAGTCTCCCCGGATATCTGAAAATGGGATGGGAAAAATGGGGTAGAATACCTCTGAAACTCAGTTTCCATTTGCACCAAGGAACAAATAAACATCCTATCAATCCTGAACCTTGGAGTCAAATCGAAACTGTGATCAGTGAGATGGAGCAGCAAAGTCAATCGACCAGTGGATTGAACACTAACCTCCTACCTGGGTACTTAGCCTGGAGGTATCGAGACTGCCCACTTTTCCCCTATCATATCATTTCTGACGGAGATTCTTATCTACTATTCTACCGGATCAAAGAAGGGAAAATAGGTAGGGAGCTGCGAATCGCAGATTTCCTTACAACTCGAGAACTATTAGAGAATGAAAAAAAGGAAGTTCAAAAAAAATTAAAAAGAGTCGAAAAGTTGGCTAAGGCTCGCTTCAC
>JBDNIP010000081.1:0-7587 GCA_041688245.1 Algoriphagus sp. | reverse complement strand
TGAATCACCGCTCCATCTTGAATGTTTGTTTCATTTCCGATTCGGATTGCATTGACGTCACCTCTTATTACAGCATTGAACCAAACTGAACAATTCTCACCCAGTTGGACATCACCTACCAGAGTTGCATTGGGGGCAATCCAACAGGATGCTGGAATCAATGGGTATTTTCCATTTACTGGAAGTATATAGGTCATATTAATTGATTTATTTTACTGGTGTAGCTACGATCTACTCGAAATTAATCTTTTTGAATGTTGAGATAGACGTTTTTTTGAATTTCAGTTAAATGTCTATACATTTAATGTTCTAACTTATAAATCACCATGAAATTAATAAAATTATCAGGACTATTCCTATCGACTGCGATGATCACTTTCGCATGTAGCCAGCCTTCCACCGTAGAAACTTCAGAGGCACAGGAAGTAACCGAAGTAGAAGGGAAAATATTGACTATTGATAAGACTTCCACTCAAATTGGATGGAGGGGTTACAAACCAGCAGGTCAGCATTTTGGTAATATTCCAGCTACAGACGGAATGCTTTCCATTAGCGGAGAAGAAATAACAGGCGGTAAATTCACTTTTGACATCACCGGTCTGAAAATTGAGGATATCCCCGAAACCAGTGAAGACTACGGTAAACTTTGGGGCCATTTACAATCAGATGATTTCTTTGATGCAGCTAATCACCCTACTGCAACTTTCGAAATCACTGAAGTAAAAACTTTCTCATCCTCAGATGCGATCTCAGATCAGGAACAATTCGCGACAGATAACACACCAAAGTCAGAATCTTCACTAAGTCCGGCAAACCCAACCCATTGGATCAGCGGTAACCTTACCATGAGAGGTGTCACTAAAAATATCAAATTCCCAGCTTCTGTTAAAATGGAAAATGATGCTGTAATGGCACAAGCAGGATTTAATATTGACCGAACTGCCTGGGGTCTTGCCTATGGTGATGAGTCAACTGCTTTGGACAAAGCAAAAGATCAATTTATCTACAACACCGTGTCATTAGAGCTTAATTTGAAAGCTTCAAAATAAATTCTTAATTACTGGTGTTAGAGGGATTCAATGAGTCCCTCTTTTTTTTGGCTCAAAATGCCTTTTCTAAATTTATAAACCAGATTTACTTAAATTTGATTTGGCTGAAATCAACCATGTTAAGCGCTGATGCAGAGTTCCGACAACGATTCTTCCCACCTACTCATTCCTTCCATCAAAAAAATCATTCATGTGGATATGGATGCATTTTATGCTTCGGTGGAGCAACTCGACCATCCCGAATGGCAGGGCAAACCGCTTGCTGTAGGAGGGAATGAACTGCGTGGAGTAATCGCAGCAGCGAGCTATGAAGCCCGAAAGTATGGTATTTACTCTGCAATGTCTTCGGTCTTAGCAGTGAAAAAATGTCCGGATCTAATTTTTGCTAAGCCAAGATTTGATCGGTACAAAGAGATCAGTAATCAGATTAGAGAGATTTTCTATGAGTACACGGATTTGGTGGAGCCACTTTCTTTGGACGAGGCTTTCTTGGATGTGAGCGAAAATAAAGTTGGTTTGAAGTCTGCTATTTTGATGGCAAAACAAATCAGAGCAAAAATCAAAGAGAAAACAGGTCTGAACGCATCTGCAGGAGTTTCCTACAATAAATTTCTGGCAAAAACTGCTTCGGATCTGAATAAGCCAAATGGGCAAGCAGTGATCCTACCCGAAGATGCCGAGGCTTTTTTGGAAAAATTACCGATTGGGAAGTTTTTCGGAATTGGAAAAGTGACCGGAGAAAAGATGAAAAATCTTGGTATCCATAATGGCTTAGATCTCAAACAGTTTTCCCTCCAATTTCTAGTCAGGAAATTTGGTAAGTCAGGACTCCACTATTTCAATATTGTACGCGGAATACATCTATCTGAAGTCCAGCCTCATCGAGTCCGAAAGTCGATCAGTGCAGAAAGCACCTTTGAGCAAGACTTATCCACGTCAGAGGAACTCAAGAAAGGACTCACTCCGATAATAGAAGAATTAATCCGCAGACTGGAACAAGGCGAGATAAAAGGTCGAACAGTTACGTTGAAAATCAAGTTTTCAGACTTCACACAACAAACCCGAAGTCGAACTTCAGAGCAATATCTTGAGCTCTCCGCGATTCATAAAATAGCACATGAGCTATTGGAACAAGATTATTTCCCGCTACCAATTCGGCTTATCGGCGTCGGACTCGGCAATCTGAATACGGTGGAGGAACAGGTTTTTTTTGGAGAGCAGCTCAAAATCCTTTCTAAGTATTAGGCTCAGTTGACAGCCTTTGTAGGTTATAAGCTGGCTTTAGCATGAAATAAATACCTAATTTTCTGCCATTTTGTCCGCATTTTCTTAATTTTACAATTCAATACAAAATTTATAAATGGAGAATTTGATTAAAGATATTGATATACTTCCTGTTGAGGATGCGTTAGCATGTGATTTCAAAACTACGCAAACAGAATCCACCGGCAAGTCCAAAAAGCTTTACATCGAAAGCTACGGCTGTGCCATGAATTTTTCGGATTCTGAGATAGTGGCCTCAATCATGAAGGATAATGGCTTTGACACCACTTCTGATTTCTATGAGGCGGATGTAATATTTTTAAATACTTGCTCAATTCGTGAAAAAGCTGAGCTCACCGTCCGAAAGCGACTGACGGTATTCAATAAAGCAAAGCGTAAGCGCCCGGAAATAACCATTGGTGTGCTGGGCTGTATGGCTGAGCGGTTAAAAGAAAAGCTTCTTGAAGAGGAAAAAGCAGTAGATCTAGTTGTGGGGCCAGATGCCTACCGAGATCTACCAAACCTTATTAATATCGTCGAAGATGGCCAAAAAGCGGTTAATACTTTTCTTTCCAAAGAAGAGACTTATGCAGATATCGCTCCTGTTAGGTTAAACTCCAATGGCGTATCGGCATTTATCTCCATCATGCGTGGCTGTGACAATATGTGCTCTTTCTGTGTAGTTCCATTTACCAGAGGTAGAGAGCGGAGTCGAGACCCTTTTTCCATCGTTAAAGAAGCGCAGGAATTAGTTGATCTTGGCTATAAAGAAGTCACCCTTTTGGGTCAAAATGTAGACAGCTACAAATGGTCATCAGAAGAAAACAACAAAGCAAGGTTGAATAAAAAAGCAGATGAGATTGTTGAAGTGCTCAATTTTGCCAATTTATTGGAAATGGTCGCTCAAGTAAGCCCGATGCTTCGCGTTCGCTTTTCTACTTCTCATCCAAAAGACATCACCGATGATGTGCTTCATACCATTAAGAAGTATGATAATATCTGCAAATCCATCCATTTACCGGTCCAAAGCGGGAATTCAAGAGTTCTTGAGCTGATGAACAGAACCTATGACCGCGACTGGTACCTGGAGCGAGTGTCTAAAATCAGAGAAATTCTGGGTGAGCAATGTGGCATCTCCTCAGATATGATTACTGGATTCTGCTCAGAGACAGAGTCGGAGCATCAAGATACCTTGACATTAATGGATCTGGTGAAGTATGATTTTTCGTATATGTACTATTATTCTGAGCGACCAGGAACTTTGGCCGCAAAAAAATATATAGATGATATTCCTTTGGAAGTGAAAAAAAGAAGGCTGGCTGAAGTGATCTCCAAACAAAGCGAAATTGCGCTTCAAAGAAATACACTCGACTTAGGGCAAGAGCAAGTGATCCTTTTAGAAGGAACTTCAAAAAAGTCCCAAGAGGAATTGAAAGGAAGAAACTCCGCAAATAAAGTTGTCATCGTGCCCAAAGGGAATTACGGCAAAGGAGATTACCTCAAAGTGCAGATCATAAACTGTACTACTGCGACGCTATTCGGCAAAGTGCTAGAAATAAATCCAGCTCAGCTATGAATACTCCATCAGAAATTCTAAGTGTAAAGCAGCGTTTTGGAATCATCGGAAATAGCCCACTGTTGAACCATGCTATTCAAGTAGCAATGCAAGCATCTCCTACCGATATGACTGTGCTGATCACTGGGGAAAGTGGAAGTGGAAAAGAAAGTTTTTCCAAAATCATCCATTCCCTGAGCCAACGAAAACATGGAAAGTTCATCGCAATCAACTGCGGAGCTATTCCCGAAGGAACAATAGATTCAGAGCTTTTCGGTCATGAGAAAGGATCTTTTACCGGTGCACATGAAGCCCGAAAAGGGTATTTTGAAGTCACAGATGGCGGGTCCATCTTTTTGGATGAGATCGGTGAATTGCCTCTTGGCACGCAAGCTCGTCTACTCAGAGTATTGGAGAATGGGGAGTTTATCAAAGTTGGGTCTTCGAAAGTCCTCAAGACAAACGTACGTGTAATCACCGCCACAAATGTCAACTTGCTCAAAGCTGTAGAAAAAGGAAGATTCAGAGAAGACCTGTACTACCGCTTAAATACCGTTCCTATTTTCGTTCCGCCGCTTCGTGAGCGAGGAGAAGACGTGGTTCTTTTATTTCGGAAATTCACTTCTGATTTTTCGGAAAAATATCATGTAAAGCCTATTACGCTGGATAGAGAAGCGCAAATGCTATTGATGCGCTACTCTTTTCCGGGAAACATCAGGCAGCTCAAAAACCTTGCAGAACAAATCTCACTTTTGGAGGAAAATCGAGATGTGGACACTCAAACCTTAACAAAATATTTACCCCAAGAGAAGAGCCAACTTCCAATGACTTTACAAGGTATTTCAGGAGGCAAGGAAAGCTCAGACTACTCAGAGCGGGATCTCCTGTATAAAGTACTTTTTGATATGAAACGGGATATGAATGAGCTCAAAAAACTAGTCTTGGATAGCTACAAAGCAAATGGCCTCAATACCTCCATTATGCAGAAGCATCAGAGTCTATTCGACGATATGGAAACCTCATTCTCTTCAAAAGATACTCCGGAGCCATCAACAAACTATTCCGTCCCTATGGTAATAGATCCACAGAAGAATAAAAGTGGGAATTCTGAAGATTATCAAGAAGATGTCATTGAAGATATTTTACATGAGGAAGATGACAATTCACTTTCTCTTGAGAAAAAAGAAAAAGAAATGATCATAAGGGCACTTCGAAAGCATAATAATAAGCGAAAATATGCCGCCAGCGATCTAGGAATCAGCGAACGTACACTCTATAGAAAAATAAAGCAATATGAAATTGACCAATAAACTTCTTATCCCACTTCTGGGATTGGTATTTTTGTTATTTCAAAGCTGTTCTATCAAGTACAGCTTCACAGGAACCAATATCAATTACGATTTGGTCAAGACCTTTTCGGTGGATAATTTCTTTAATGATTCTGGTGGGGGTCCTGCTAATATGGAGCAACGATTTACGGAAAGCATAAAAGAGTATTACCAGCGGAATACATCCCTTGAGCTAGTTCGGTCAAACGGCGATCTGCAATTCATGGGAGCAATAAATCGCTACACGCTGGCACCCCAGGCTGTGGTATCCAGCGCAGATCCAAATCTTCCTGACAGAGCTGGTCAAATGCGTCTTTCTATTTTCGTTGAAGTAGAATATATCAATCTTTCCAATGAGGAAGAAAATCTAAAACAGACCTTTTCTTTTTTCCAAGATTACGACCCTAGAACGACTACATTGCTGGACGTTGAAAGCCAATTAGTTGAAGTGATCTTTGAAAATATCATTCAGGATATTTTCACTGCTACAGTGGCTAACTGGTAAATTGTCATCTCACTCAAAAAAACAAGACTAAGTGAACGCATCCCAATTTCTTGAACTCATTCAACGTGCAGACTTTTTAGAAAAAAATGAAGTCCTTCTTTTGAAGAAGGTCCAAAGTAATTTTCCGTATTTTCAAATCCCACACGTATTGGCCGCCCGATATGAATTCTTAGAAAATGGAGGCGTACAAGTTGACACATTAGCTAAGGCTGCTGTAACAAGTCCAGATCGAGTTTGGCTCAAAAATTTTATTGAAGAATTAGTATCTGATCAAGCTAGCAGTTTAAAAAAGGACCTAGGAGAGGATTTATTGCCCGAAACTAAAACGAAAGAGGCAAGTATAGCTGAGCAAACAGAAAAGCTCAAAAGGCTTGATGAAGATTTAAGAGAGAGCTCACAAGAAACAGATCAAAGGAATATTGCCCCTGAGGGAAAAACTAGGGTAAGGCGTAAAAGTCATCCAGATGATTTGATAGAAACCATCAAAAGGAAAGAGAAGAAGGAGATTTTAGACGAGAAGAAAAAAGAACAGACTGATTTAATCAAGGCTTTCAGCAAAAAATCGATTAAGCTGGCTACTATTAATGAAATAGACGCAATTCAAAATACTGAGAATCTAGCGGCGGAAAGCACTAAAATATCTGATAAGATGGTCTCTGAATCATTAGCTAAAATACTTGTAAGTCAAGGTAAGTTCAAAATGGCAAAAGAAATTTATCAGAAATTGATATTGAAGTTTCCGGATAAAAGGGTTTCCTTTACAGAGTTAATTGATAATTTGAAAGAATAATACATAAACACATGTTTACTTTATTAATCACAGTCACCTTAATACTAGCAGTGCTTTTGATTTTGGGGATTCTTGGACAGAATTCAAAAGGAGGAGTTGGAGCTGCTTTTGGAGGCAGCGCTTCTCAAATAATGGGGGTAACTCGAACTGGAAATGTACTTGAAAAAGCAACCTGGGTTTTGGCTATATCCATTCTAGTTCTTTGCTTAGCAACATCAGCATTCTATACTGATTCTCAGTCCAATCAATTCTCTTCTCCAAACATCGAAAACGCAAAGCAGCAAGTCGTCGCTCCAGCATTCGGTGAGACAGAAAGTCTACTTCCTGCTCCAACAGAAGAAACAGCAGTCGACACTACCGCTGGGAATTAAAACAGCTGTTTAACTAAAAAATATTAAGCCTGCCCATTAACGGGCAGGCTTTTTTATTTAACTGAATACTCAGCTAATTTTTTCAAGCTGGTATACGATTTCTCCAGAAAAAATAGTTCTACCCTTAAGTCAGTGGAACATATAGCTAATAATACCAAAAACTATCACCGGGCAATTCTCAGGTATTAGTTATGCGACTTATAGCCGTCTAATCATAAGATTATTTCAGACATCAGCTAATTTTTATTGATTGGCCTCCATTGAATTGGAGGTAGAACCTATTTCACAATTCACAGCTCATTTAAGTTACGGTAATGACCAATCAATTCAGCCAATACTGAATACCCTTACATCTTTAAATTGGCTGGTATTTATTGATCCATTAAAAGCTTGGGTTAGTTCAATAAAATCTACGGTAGTCTCAGTCATCTAATTTTGGAAGTGTTTTCATAGAATCATATTTTCTATAATTTGCACATTTATGACATTTTTCACGACAGCTACTGAAAAATTGGCAGTAGTTCTTACCAGTTTTTAAGTCCATTTTTTCAATTAAACAATTATTCCGCGTCGATTTGTCAGCCTTTCTGTATTTTTGGCAAATGGCATAAGAACTGCTAATTGCGGCTAAGATTACAATCTAACCTTTAAACAAATTCATACCATGTCAAACGTAAAAATCAAACCTCTTGCTGACAGAGTTTTGGTACAGCCTGCCGAAGCAGA